>NZ_JACSQR010000015.1:0-70234 GCF_014836505.1 Psychrobacter communis | reverse complement strand
CAATGAAGCAGAAAGAAAACGTCAAACCTATCTAATAGTCAATATTGGCTAGGTTTGAGTAAGGTTTTTGGAACGGTTGTTAACGTTTAATAACCCTTCTTAGCAAAAGATTATCCCAAACTATCAATAACTTACCTTGCTATTATAAAATCTCTTTTTTACATAATGAAAGCAATTCATGTTAAAATGAGCGCTTTTAAATGAGCCGTTGTTAATGAATAACGATAACGGCTTTTTTAGTGCCATTTTTCTAATGAACAGGTCCGCTCATGTCTGCCGATACCATCGCCCGCACCGCCTTTAAACAAGGCACCAAACCTCTTTACGACTACGACAAACATTGGGCAAGCTGCTACGAGCCTGCGCCTTATTTGCCAATGAGCCGCAAAGAAATGGACGATTTGGGCTGGGATGCCTGTGATGTCATCATCATCTCAGGCGATGCCTATGTCGACCACCCAAGTTTTGGCATGGCGATTATCGGCCGTTTATTAGAAGCGCAAGGCTTTCGTGTTGGCATCATTGCCCAGCCAGATTGGAAGAGCAAAGATGCCTTTATGGAGCTCGGTAAGCCGGTTTATGCTTATGGCGTGACCGCGGGTAACATGGATAGTATGATAAACCGTTATACCGCTGACCGTAAAATCCGTAGCGATGACGCGTACTCGCCTGGTAACGTGGCTGACAAACGCCCTGACCGCGCGGCCATCGTTTATAGCCAGCGCTGCCGCGAAGCCTATCCTGATGTGCCCATTATTTTGGGCGGCATCGAAGGCAGCTTACGCCGTATCGCTCATTATGATTATTGGTCGGATAAAGTCCGCCGCAGTATCTTGATGGATGCGCGCGCTGATGTCTTGTTATATGGAAATGCTGAGCGCGCCATCGTCGATGTAGTACATGGCTTATCAAAAGGTTACACCTTTGAGCAAATGAGCAGTTTGCGCGGTACGGCGTACTTATTGACCCCGACCCGTCGCCATTGGCAAGCAGGTATGACCGAGGTTGCCAGTAATGATGTCGATACCGTTGGCCGTGTCGATCCGATTATCAACCCGTATGTGATGACGGAAGACGTCGATCAGTGTTCGATCGAGCAAGATAAGACTAGCGCCTCACCCGTTGGACAAGCTACGTCAGCAATGACAGGTATGTCAGCCCAATATGCGAAACAGTATCAAGGATTTGTCGCCGAACCCGTGACCAATAAAGTCTTAAATGCTGACCAAGTCGATGAAGACACGCAAGTAGTACAATTGCGCGGCTTTGATAAACCACAAACCGCACGTAAACATAAACTTAAAATGCCGCCGCGTGAGCAAACGGTCATTCGCCTGCCTGATTATGAGCACGTCAAAGCTGACCCAGTGTTGTACGCGCATGCCAACCGTATCTTGCACCTTGAAACCAATCCGGGTAACGCGCGTGCTTTGGTGCAGCGTCATAGTAGCGGCGCTGGTAACTCGCATACCTCGATTGACGTTTGGCTCAATCCGCCACCGATTCCACTCTCAACCGAAGAGATGGATTACGTCTTTGATCTGCCGTACGCGCGTCTGCCGCATCCAAGCTATGGCGATGCGCGCATCCCTGCTTATGACATGATTAAATTTTCGGTCAATATCATGCGTGGCTGTTTTGGCGGTTGTACGTTTTGCTCAATCACTGAGCACGAAGGCCGTATTATTCAAAACCGCTCAGAAGAGTCTATCTTGCGTGAGGTCGAAGCGATTCGTGATACGGCGCCAAACTTTACTGGCGTTATCTCTGACCTTGGTGGGCCGACCGCCAATATGTATCGCCTCAACTGTAAAGACGAGACGATAGAGAAGAACTGCCGTAAGCCGTCTTGTGTCTATCCTGACGTCTGCGATAACTTGATTACCGATCACAGTAATTTGACCCAGCTCTATCGTAAAGCGCGTGATATCAAAGGCGTGAAAAAAATCTTGATTGCTTCAGGTTTACGTTACGATTTGGCTATTAAAGACCCTGAATACGTCAAAGAATTGGTCAGCCATCATGTTGGCGGTTATCTAAAGATTGCTCCTGAGCACTCTGAAGAAGCGGTGCTGTCAAAAATGATGAAACCTGGCATGGGCAACTACGATAAATTCAAAGCCATGTTTGAGCAATACAGCCAAGAGGCCGGCAAAGAGCAGTATCTGATTCCGTATTTTATCGCCGCTCACCCCGGTACTAGAGACGAGGATATGATGAACCTCGCGCTGTGGCTAAAAAGTCATGGCTACCGCGCTGACCAAGTACAGGCGTTTTATCCGAGTCCGATGGCAACCGCAACCACCATGTACCATACGCATAAAGACCCGCTGCATAAAGTGAGCCGCAGTGAGGGCGATATGGATATCGTCAAGTCTGGCAAGCAGCGTAAACTGCATAAAGCTTTCTTGCGCTATCACGATCCAAAAAACTGGGTCATGCTGCGTAAAGCGCTACAAGATATGGGACGTGGAGATTTGATTGGCAAAGGTCGTGGCTGCTTAATCCCGCCATTTAACGCCAGTTTAGAAGGTCGTGATGCCGCGCAAGACAGCTATCAATCGGCGCGTAAAAAGAACAGCCGCTTGGGTAATGACTCGGTAAAACGCAGCAACAATAGTTCTAACGCTGCAAAAAACACCTCGGGTAAAAACAGCAAGCGAGTCAGCAAAGGCAACTTCCAAACTCAGCATACTGGCTTACCACCGCGCAAGACTAAGTAATTCCAATAGCGATTAATCATTGCTACTAAATCCGTTAAATATTTTAGTTAAGCTCAAACTAAAGCGCCTATCGGCTCAGCAGTCGATAGGCGCTTTTTTATGTTTTTCACATTAAATATATTAGAATTACTCTAAAATCGATACAGTGCGACTGGGATGAATTTTTCGTAGCCTCTGTGATAACAGCAAGCAAGGAAAATTTATACCAGTCGCAAAAAGCTATAACGTATCGCTTTTATCTTGAACTGACTATACATTGGCTTTTTTGAATAACTGTTTAAGCTTATAGTCAAAATATCCTAAAAACGCGGCGGTATTGCTGATATCAATTTTTTGTAGCCTCTGTCTGCGTAGGCACAGCAAGCAAGAAAAATTTATATCAGCAGTGCTTGATGTATTGATATCATTTTTCATTCACTATAGTTATTTTACAGAAGCTATTAAGGTCAGCGTTACATTAACCAGTGTTTAAGTAACTTAACGAACATATAACAAACAATTTCTAACATTATCTAGAAAGGCTTTTCGTTAACATAGGCGCTATATACATAAGGCGCCGTTAAAAAGCGCACGATTAGAAAAAGAATAGTCAAAAAATACCTGCTAGTTTTTACATTTTTGGAGAATGCCATGAATACCCTAACCAAAGTTGCTGTTGCCCTACCTGCTCTAGCGTTACTTAGTGCCTGTGCGACCACCGCACCCACCACACCAAACAAAACCCCTGCGTCAGAAAGCGTGACCGATGTCGCCTATGACCGTATGGCGCCAGCCCCTTATACTTGTACCGATGACAGCAAAATCTTGGCAAAACAGTCAATCAATAAAAAACAAGTCATGCTAAATGCGACTTTACCTAAAGTAAACTGGGCAGACCAACCTATCATTTTAAATGGCGGCGTCCAAGGTGATACGGCAAGCTATGTCAATGAGTCAAACCCAGAAGTGGTCTATGCTTGGCACATGAAAGAAGACAAAGGTATCCTTGCAATGAAATGGGCAAACGGTAAAGAATATCAAGTAAACTGCCAAATAGGCAGATAATGATTTTGGTTTAATTGCTCATTGATAATGATAAACCCATCATTGTTAAACCCATAACTATTAAACCTAGCACTATATAAACAGTCATCGAATGATGGCTGTTTTTTTATGGTCGCAAATTTAAAAGCGTACTCGCTAATGCTTTATTTTATTATGCTAGAGAAGCAACGCGAAAACTGGCAAAATAGCGCTGATAACAATTGCATGATAATCAATAACAAAAGGATACTTCGATGGTTAAGCGCCTCATAAGTATGATGATAATGGCTAGCATAGGCTTGGCGGCACTAACGAGCTGCGATAATAGCGCCAACGATTCTAATGGCACTGCTACATCTTCTGCTGCGCAAACAGCTGACGCAGCAGACGTGCATACTATCGACTGGTCACTGGTCGCAAGCGGCGAAAAAGCTGTTGACCCTGCCACTTATGAGTATCCGTTTGCGCTTGATAGCCAAAATGTGCGCGATTATGCGAAGTATTTCGGTGTAGATAATACCACCGCGCAGCATAATCTGACGATAAGTATGGCAAGCAATGAAGCGCTGTCAAAGCTGCTCGATCAGCTTAGCGAAACCTATACTTCGCATGAGCTAACCGACGACAAAGAGATGAAACTTATTATTCATACCACGCCTGATGTTGCTGCCAGTAGCTATGATTATGTACTGTCAGACGACTTTGCGAAAGGATTGGTATTACCTATCGTGATTCAGCCGGATAGTAAGAAAGGTGAGGTTAAGGCGCATGGAGAGGTGGCAAAATAGAATACTAGATGCTTCTTGAAGATTGCTACCATAGACTATAGTTTAACCGAATTTATTAGAGTAATTTATTTTATCTAGTGCGCCTAGCGCATCCTATATCCATTACCTGCCCACTTAAAATGTTTTTGGAAAATACCCAAAAATGGTGCTGATTATAATATGCCTTGATCATATATTATTTAATTATATTGAAAAACCCTTTACTAGATCTAGCATTTGTATTGAAAGCATACTTTTAGTTTTAGACATTTTAGCTACGTCATTTTCTATATCTTTCAACCATTCTTTAACCGCATTTAAAACGTCTTTTCCAAACTGATCAACTTGCAACTGCAAGGTATTGTTCAACATATTGTTATGTATATGAATACCTTGATGCAAAGGTTGGACAAATTTAAATTTTTCTAACACTTCTCTAGCTCTCTGAGTAGAAATATCGTCCTGACCTTCATGCAGTAATGCACATCTTAAAGCATAAAAATCTGCACCACTTAGAAAAACTCTATCTGAGCCACAGGATGTTATTGTATAACTGGGTTCTATATATTTCTTAAACCAATTGATAGTACGTTGTTTTGAGCCTGCATCAGGGTAGTCAACCTTACCGCAGATATCTGGCAAAGTTAGGCAGAGAAACAATACTGAATACCAGTTTTTAGAAATTAAAGATAGTTCTAGTGCTTTAACGAAACTTTCCATATCATCAATCCTGTAGGTAAACTTTATTACGATGCAAGCTCTTGGGCGAGGGACGAGCGCCGAATAAACCATTAAAGAAAGACAGTTCATGACCCGCATATTTGCCCACTATTAAAGCAAGCGATGCTGAGGCCAGGCTTTTTTATTTTGCTATTGCACTAGAGACGAACGAGTTATTAAAGAATAACTTACCCAGAAAATTCCCTTTAAGGAATTTTCTCTTGCGAACCTAACAAAGCAGTGCTTTGTTTTAACGGTTCTCACCAACCATCGCCAAAAACTCTTCCTCACCCACTATCTTAATGCCCAATTTTTCCGCTTTGGTGAGCTTCGAGCCAGCTTTATCGCCTGCCAATAGCGCGGTGGTTTTTGCCGAGATACTGCCCGAGACTTTTGCACCCAGCGCTTGCAGTTTGGCTTTGGCTTCATCACGCGCCATGCTATCAAGCGCCCCTGTGATGACCCATGTTTGCCCATCGAGTGGCAATCCCTCTGACAGCACTTGCTCAACCTTGTCCCAGTGCACGCCCGCTTTGCGCAATGCGGTGATGACTTCGATATTGTGCGGTGCGCGGAAGAACTTATAAGTCAGCTCAGCGGTGATTGCGCCAACATCAGGCGTTTGTAGGAGCTTGTCGATATCCGCTGTCATTAGGCTATCAAGGTCGCCAAATTGCTGCGCCAAATTCTGTGCTGTTGTCTCACCGACACCGCGAATACCAAGTGCATAGATAAAGCGTGCGAGCGTCGTCTGTTTACTGGCTTCAATGGCGCTGAGGATATTTTGTACCGATTTTTCCCCTAGTTTTTCAAGCGTAATCAGCTCGTCTTGATGTTTATGCAACTGGTAGATATCGGCGACGGTCTTGACCAAACCGTGCTCAAAAAAGCTAATCAGCCAACTTGCGCCTAAGCCATCGATATCCATCGCCCGGCGCGAGACAAAATGAATCAGCGCTTCTTGCTGCTGGGCGGGGCAAAACAAACCACCAGTACAGCGTGCCAACGCTTCACCTTCAGGCAAGACCACAGGTGAGTCGCAGACAGGGCAAGTCGATGGCAATTTAACGGGTTCTGAATCTGCTGGACGCTGATCTGTCCAAACGCGGGTGACTTTGGGGATGACATCGCCTGCACGGTGGACGCTGACCATATCGCCTGCGCGCACATCCAAGCGCTGAATTTCACCAAAGTTATGCAAGGTGACATTACTGACAGTAACGCCGCCGACTTTTACCGGTTCCAATTTACCAACTGGGGTGATTTGTCCGGTGCGTCCGACTTGCCATTCGATATCATTTAGACGCGTCATCACCGTTTCGGCAGGGAATTTATAGGCGGTTGCCCAGCGCGGCTCACGCGATAAAAAGCCAAGCTGCTGCTGCAATGCCAAGTTATTAACCTTGATGACCATGCCATCAATTTCAAACGGCAGTTTACTACGGGTTGCAATCATCGACTCATAATAGGCTTGGGCTTCGCGTGGGTTTTTTACCACTCTCACAGCGCTGACGCTAAAACCTATGTCACCAAGCCAAGCCAAGGCGGCTGATTGGGTGTCGATGCTCTCAGGTAGACCTTGATTGACTGAATAACAATAAAAAGCCAGCGGACGACTGGCAGCGATAGCGGGATCTAGCTGACGTAAACTACCAGCGGCGGCATTACGTGGATTGGCAAAGGTTTTATCGCCTTTTTCTTCTGCTAAGCGATTGAGACGCTCAAAACCAGCTTTTGGCATCAGCACTTCGCCGCGTACTTCTAATAATGGAATCTCGCTTGCAGCAGTAAGCCAAAGTGGTAGATTGCGAATGGTTTTGGCATTTTGAGTAATATCCTCGCCCGTTTGCCCATCACCGCGCGTCACCGCTTGCACAAATTGACCATATTCGTATTTGAGCGATACCGCCAAGCCATCAAGCTTCAGCTCCATCTCATATTCAGGATTTTTCTGCGCGTCATTAAGCCGATCATTGACGCGGCGCATAAAGCCATGCAGCTCGTCATAATCAAAGACATTGCCAAGCGATAGCATGGGTACGTCGTGTTTGACTTGGGTAAAGGCGGACAGCGGCGTGTCGCCAACTTGATTGATTGGACTGTCAGGCTGTATTAAATCAGGATACGCTTCTTCAAGCTCCAATAAAGAGCGCCGCAGCTGATCGTATTCACTGTCTTCTAAAATCGGGTTATCAAGCACATAATAAGCATAATTATGCGTTTTTAAAGTATCAATGAGCGTGCGCATTTGAGCAACGATGGCAGCTACATTGTCTGCAGATTGGGTATCAGCAGTATTTTTAGAAACAGCATTTTTAGAAGCAGTCGGTACAATAGAATCAGTCATAGTCGGCGTCTTTTTTTTGCAATTCAAGATGCCGATATGATAACAAGTTTGCAGGTTAGTCGGATATGATTTTGTTGAAAACCGATTCTGTAGAGAGCCGCTTCTGTAGAGAACTAGGTTTATAGAAAACCAAATTTATAGGAAATCGAGCGAATGCAATGCTCTGCAATCAAAGCTTAAAAATTAAAAAAGGCAAATAACGTTAAGCGCTTTTTGCCTTTTACAATACTTTAGAAATAGTTTTAACCGTTTATCTATTCAGATTTTACCCTTCATAATCGCGAACTTGGTTACGCAATTGCTGTTTGTATTCTGGGGTAATGGGGTCATTCTCTTCATCGAGCATCACAGCGTCCAAATCGCTTGCCATCATATAGGCAATACTCATCATACTATCAAAGCTGCGTAGCGCTTGCGGATGCGGCAACGATAAAAACAGCACCACGCCATTGTAAGTATTGGTCGCCACGCTATGCGGGTCAAAAGGCGCGATACCACTATCGGTAATGCCCATCATGCTAAACCACAGCATGCCGGTGCCGTCTTTTTGCTCATAGCGATGGAACATATTCATCGCGCCATAACGCAAACCATATTTATCCACTAACGCCAGCAAATCACGCCCACGAATCACCGCTGCTGGGCGGTCGCGATACTGATGCGGCAAGATGGTGATATTGATATTGTCTTTGGCATTGATTAACGGACCGTTTTGCGCTTCATCAACTGGCTCTGAGAGATGCTGATCGAGTATCGGGCTATTATTATCAAAGCTTGGTTCGTCAGCGGTATCAATGACTGGCATTAAACTGTCCGTCGCTGACATGAGGCTGGAAAACGCGTCCGGCTCTTGCTCGATATGCATCTGCTCAGCTACTTCGGTAAACTCGCTGTTATCCGCTCGCTGCTGCTCTTCTTGCCAGCGCGCATAGTCGGCGTCATCTACCACGCCATTATCCTCATTACTATCATGGCGGGCAGCAGTTAGTTGGGCATCGACATTGCTATGAGATTGGGTCAATGGCGCATCTTCGACCACGGCATTGAGATAACTGCGATCAGGGGCGATGCTGGTTTCGCCTGCGACCGTATCGTCCAAGTCTGGCTGCTCGACGATATTGCGCTCATGACGCGGAATAATGGGTATACCGTTTTTATCATAATTGACCGCAGCAGCCTCAGCAGTTTTGCGCCGTTTAAAGCTGCGAATGACCATAAATAGCCCTGCAAGCACGATAAATGCGGCAATGGCGATCAAGATAAACTGGATAGCGGTCATGAGAAATACATCCTAATATATGACAAAAGGGAGAGTACAAGTGCGAAGAAATGGCAATAGTCTAGCATGGCTAATGCATATCGTCACCATATAGTCAGCGTTTATCATTGGCCCTCAAGTCTTCACTGACTAATTTTCCGACTACTCGCCTGACTTTAAATGCTAGCCCTAACTATACCACCGACAAGCGCTTGCCGTTATTAATTATTTTGCTACTCAGCTGCTCTTAATCAGAAAGGTAACTTGCCGCTTCGTCAAGTGACACACTGACCAAGGTAGAAATCCCCGCACTCGGCATAGTAACACCTTTTAATTCATCAGCAATCTGCATCGTCAACTTATTATGACTGATAAAAATAAACTGCAAGTCATCTGCCAACTCATTTATCAAGCTGGTAAAACGGGCGACGTTGGCGTCATCAAGCGGCGCGTCGACTTCATCAAGCACACAAAACGGTGCCGGATGCTGCTTGAATATGGCAAAAATTAAGCTCAGCGCGGTCAAGGTTTTTTCACCACCTGACAGTACCGCAAGACGACTATTGCGTTTGCCCTTTGGCTGTGCCATTAAGGTCAACCCTGCCCGCCACTGCTCTGACTTTGGCGCATTGGCAGGCATCTCGTCCGTATTAAGCGTTAAGCTCGCTTGCCCGCCACCAAAGACTTTAGCAAATAAATTGACAAGCTCGTTATTGACCGCATCGAGTGTCTGCATAAATAGCGTCTTGGTAGTCTCATCAATCGAGGCAATCGCTTCCGTCAGCGTTTGCATACTGGCGGCAATGTCTACGGTCTGCTGCGCTAATGGCTCTAAGCGCTCATTAACTTCTGCAAGCTCTGCTACTGCGGCGAGATTGACCGCGCCAATTTTACTTAATTGCTGCTCAAGCTTCGCACGCTCAGACTCTAATTCTGCGATTTTATCTGGGCGGACGCGGCGATCATGGGCGATAAAATCCGCCAATAAATTTGAGACGCTCATTACTTGTTGTTGCGGCTGCGGCATCTCCGATGGCACTTTATGTTTATGGCCGACCTTGTAATAAGCCTCTAGCGCTTCTTGCGTATGGCTGCTGGCATCTTCTAATTTTGCAGCGCTTAATGCCAGCTCAGTGGCAAGACGGGCAAGCTCAGATTGCTGCATTTGCAAGGTATTTTGTAGCGTATCTAGCTCAACTTGCTGCTGATTATATTCCCCTTTAAGCGCTGTTAATGCCGTTTCGCGTGTGGTTAATACTGCCTGCTGCTCATCGCGCGCGCTTTGCGCAATTTGTAATGCTGCTTGCAGTGCTGGCAGCTTAGCTTGCTGCTGTTCATGACGCGTTTTTAAACTGTGCTCGTTTTGCAGCGACTTTTCATGCTGCGCAGTTGCCCGAACAAGACTGCTGACACTATGCTCTAAGCGCATCTCGCTCTGCTGAATACGCAGCTGTATTGCTTGCCAAGCGTCATCATCTACCTGCCGCGTGCGATTTAGCTCACTGCGCTCGGCCTGCAATTGCTGACTTAATAAACGCGCATCTGCTATTTGCGGCGTCAGCGCTGCTATCTCGCTTTGGATATGCTGCTGTTCTTGATTCAGCGTTTGTTGCTCTTGCTCTAATTCTTGCTGTTCCTGCTCAAGGGCAAATTTATCAGCATTTAGGCGCTGACTGTCCGCTTGTAGTCGTTCCGCATTGGCGCGCTTGGTGGTCAGCTTTTGCTGGTGTTGGTGTTTATCGCGGATTAATTGCTCAGCTTGCGCGCGCGTTTCTTCTAAGCTGACCGTTAGGGCATCATAGTTGCGTTGATTATTAGCAATCGCCTTTTGCTGCTCTTGTATTTTAGTCTCGAACTCATCAAGTAAATCTTCTAGCGCTTGTAAACGGCTACGTTGCTGTAAACGCTGGCTTAAAAATTGACTATTGCTCTCATTTTGACCATTTTGCGCGCCAGCAAATTTGCTCAAATTAATCGTACCCTGACGACTGATAATCCAGCCGTCCGAGGTTAGTAGAATAGCGGATGCTGGCAATGCTTTTAAAGTAACAGCCAAATCTTCTAACGTTTGCTGAGCGTTCGTTTTAGATGGCGCGATATATAGATAACAGTGCTGCCACAACGCTAAATTTGGTGCAGTAATCAGCTCTGATAATGACAAGACTTTATCCGTTAAGTGATTTGGCAAAGCACTGATAAATGATTTTGCGCCTTTATCATTTGTCTGAGCAGGTAGCCATAGACTATGACCATTTTCTAGCTGCGATTTATTCTTTGAATTGTCGTTCTCGTTTTGCGTGGTTTGATAAGTAAATAAATCTGTTAAATCCTGCTCGAGCGCTTGCCATAAGCTATTAGATTTTTGAGAGTCATCATTAATTTTCTCATCATTCAACTGGCTAGCAACCAACACATGACTATCTAACCATAACGCTAACACGCTATCGAGTAGCTCTGCGTGCTGCTGCCCTTTGGCGCTTAACTCAATCTGCGCACGTAAGGTGGTAATGGCCAATTCGTTATAATCCTTGGCTATATCACTTTCTAAAGCAGTTTTTACGTTAGCAAGCTGTTGGGGTTTTGCTGTCGGTTTCGGATGTAATATCTGATGCAAGGTATCGTACTCGCCTGCCAATACCGCATGACGTTTTTCATCCTCGCTCAACTCGTGCCGTTGAGTATTTAAGCGTTGCTGTAATTCATGCGCTTGCGGTTGTAGCTCAGATAGGCGCTCATCGATACTGTCTTGTTGGCGCTCAATCTGTTGCAGCTGTTTATTGAGCTCAGTCACTTGCGCATTTAACATCTGCTGTAAATTGCTCGAATTACCTTTCTCACTTACATCAACAATATCAATAGGTGCTAGCGACCGTTGTAGCTGCTGCCAGAGATTTTGCCAGTTCTGCTGGCGGCGCTGCCATTTCTCATAGTTTTGCTGCTGGCGTTTTTGCGCTTGGTTATTAATCGCTTGCTGCTGCTCAAGAGCGCGCGCATTATCTTGCAGGCGTGATAGCTGATTTTGCGCATCATGGTAAGCGCGCTGTAAGGGCTGCTCGTTGCGTTTATGCCTGTCGCGTTTATCGTTAAGCTCGCTAAGCTGTGGGCGCAACTCTTCTAATGTATTTTGCTGCTCGGCTTGCTCGGTTTTTAAGCGTTCAATCTCGCTTACCGCTTGCTGACGCTGCTGCTCTAAACTGGTAAGCTGCTGTGCAATTACGTTTAATTGTGATTTTGCGTCACTAAGCTCATGCTCTGCTTGTTGATAGCTTAGCTGCTGCTGATAGTGGTTGCCTTGCGCATCGTCTTTTAGCCACTGCTCTTGATTGATATGAGCCGCAAGCTTATCTTGCTTCGCTTTTAGAGTCTCATAGCTGGCTTGTAAAACGGCAACTTTATTAGCACTGCGCTCATGGGCGATTTTTTGCTGCTGCTGATGATGCTTTGCTTGATAAAGCTGTTGAATGGCAAGTTGCTGCTTGATATCGGCAAGCGCTAACGCTAACTCTTCATAACGCTCAGCACTGGCCGCTTGCTTAGATAAGCGTTTTTGTTGGCTGACCAACTCGCTTTGCATGTCATGTAGGCGTGCTAAATTATCCTGGGTTCTCTCAAGTTTCTTTTGTGTCTCTTCACGGCGCGCTTGATAGCGCGAAACACCAGCGGCCTCTTCGATAAATTCGCGCAACTGTAATGGGCTAGATTCAACAATACGCCCAATCATACCTTGCTCGATGACCGCATAACTACGTGCGCCAAGCCCTGTACCCAAGAACACATCGACCACATCACGGCGGCGACAGCGCGTACCATTGATAAAGTAGTCCGAGCGTCCCTCTAAATTTACCTGACGGCGGACAGACAGCTCGTGATAGAGATTAAATTCATGGCGAATCCCCGTCTGCTCGTCTTGGGTATGCTCAAAGGTCAGCTCAACACTGGCAACACTTTTGGCGGCTTTATCTTGCGTGCCGGCAAAGATGACATCACTCATCGCCCCGCCGCGTAATTGCTTGGCGGAAGTTTCGCCCAGCACCCAGCGTATGGCATCAATGACGTTGGATTTGCCGCAGCCGTTTGGCCCGACGATGGCGGTGATACCATGACGGAAGGTAAAAGTGGTTGGATTGGCAAAGGATTTAAAGCCTGCCAGCTTGAGAGATTTTAGGCGCATGAAATATCGATAAACTTAGCAAAAACAGGCGGCTATTCTACCGCAAATTGTGACGAGTTTTTAGAGTTTATGAGGAATGCTATAATAGTGCTGAGAATCTACATAATTCATCTAAAAAATAAAAATTAAGGCGATGACAATGACTGAAGACAATTTTGAAAAATATAATCCGCAAGAATTACAGCAAAAATATGAAGAATGGTGTGAGCTGCATCGTCAGCAGCTTGAAGCGCAGCAGCAGTTTTTGCGCGCTGAAGCCTTGCAAAACGAGTTGAAAAAGTACTATCTCAACCCGCAATGGATGACAGACCGTGAAGCGGATCTGCCGATTGAGCACTCGGGTCAAGCGCACTCAATCTTTAGTGAAGATGCGCTATGGAGTATGCTCAGCGACCATGATGAGCTGGCCAGAAAGTGGATGCGTTTGGGGCTTGATGCGATTGATAGGAGATAAAGTCTAAATCACCCCAATCCCACTTAACAACAACTGACCGCCTGCAAATAACAGCAGCACCCCAAAAGCGCGTTTCAGCGTCAGCGCGGGCAATACATGGGCAAGCTTAGCACCGACTTTTGCCATCGTAAAGCTAGCGACAGATATGCATAAAAAGCCCGTGATATGCACAAATCCTATCGTACCTATGGGCAGATTGACCACGTCTTGACCGAACCAGGCAAAGCCTATCGCACCAGCGACGGCAATGGGCAAACCGCAAGCAGCAGACGTACCGACCGATTGTTTCATCGGCAATCCTGCCCAGTTTAAAAACGGTACGGTCAAACTACCACCGCCAATCCCAAAAATAGACGACGCCAAACCAATCCCTGTCCCTGCCCCAAACTGAATGCCAGTTGACGGTAACGGCTTACCTATCTGCTCTTTGTTAGACAAAAACAACATTTTTAAAGCAACCAATAACGCCCCGACACCGATGATGGCTTGCAAGACTTTTCCGTCAATCATATCGGCGATACCGGCACCAACCAAACTGCCAATGACCAAGCCCAACGCCATTTTGCGCCACACTTCCCAGCGTACGCCGCCGCGCTTATTATGGGCAGTCAGTGAGCTGATAGAGGTCACCACAATTGTCGCTAGTGAGGTGCCAATCGCCAAATGGGTGACCACTTCGGGTGAAAAATGATAGGCGGTAAAAATCCAAACCAATGCAGGTACGATAATCATGCCACCACCGACGCCAAATAATCCGGCGCTGACACCCGCAAACGCCCCTGCAATCACAAACCACACATATAACATCATCGAATCGGCCTTTTATCCTGCCTCTTTTTTATTAAAATCGTATAATCATCTAATTGTATAGTCACTCGAACATTACCTGCTCAATCGCATTTGCTAAATCATAATCCGACCTTTATGCTGTTTATTTTGTATTGTTAATGAGCAACAATCGCTCAGTATATCAAAGTTTATCCACGCCAATTTACTCCATCGACGAAACTTATTATGCCGCCATTTAATCCATCATCTGACGCTTTGTCTGCCCAACCTTTTGAGTCATTGGAGTCATTAGAGCTTGAGCATTTACCTAAGCTTAACCATCACCACCTTGCGAGTAGCGGCTCGACCAATAGTGAGCTGATAGCAGCGTTGCAAAACGGCAGCCTGAATGCAGCCGAGATGCATCTACTAACAGCGGAAACCCAAAGCGCTGGTCGCGGACAACATGGGCGCTCTTGGCAGTCGCCACGCGGCAATGTTTACCTGTCGTTATATCATCCCGTGCACATGCCGATTAGCGGTTTATTGTCGCTGATTATCGGCGTTGAACTGGCAAAAATGCCTGTCATTCAAGCGCTCAATGAGCAATTGCGCAAGCAAGGCTTGGCAACAATCGGGGTAAAATGGGCCAATGATTTGGGCTTTTATTCAAAGCAATATTCGCAGCAGCATTCATTTCAAAAACAATCTGAACCTGAATCGAATGACGCTACTTTAAAGCCGCTTGAATCTACCAAACAAACCCTACCCTTTCATAAACTCGCTGGCATTTTAATAGAGCCCGTAACGAAGTCAGGTAAATTGGTCGGCGTGGTGATGGGCGTAGGTCTAAACGTGCAAGCTACGCCTAAGCTTACGGCGCAAACTTGCGAGGGTATGAGTTATCGAGCGATTAGCTTACGAGATATTGGTGCCATGCTTGAGCCAAAAGCGCCGCCTATTTCACTTCCAGACCTAAAAACACTTTATCAGCAAATGAGTGAAGCTTTAATAGCAGCGATGACCCGCTTTGAGTATTTAGGATTGGAGAAGCCAACCGGGCAGCGTTATTATTTGGACAGTTTTTTGGCGCAGTTTGACGCGATGGATGCATTGGCAGGGCTACGCTTGCGCGTCACCCAAGACTACAACGGCAATGTCGAGACGCTGACCGGTTATGCATGCGGTCTTGATACACATGGATGTTTGCAATTACGTGAATATAACGGTAAGATTTCTGCGCTTTTTACCGGTCGCATTGATGTGATTGGTGACGCTTAAACCTTTCAGCCTCACCCTTAAAAAACCATACTGAACGAGCACCATATAAAGGGATTTTTATGCTCTGGTTAGATCTTGGCAATACCCGTCTTAAATACTGGCTCACCGATGATATCGGGCAGATAGTTGCGCACGATGCCAAGCAGCATTTGCAAGCGCCCGCCGAACTGCTCATGGGTCTAACCGATCGTTTTGCGCGTTATGCGCCGGATTTTATTGGTATCTCGTCGGTATTGGGCGATGACTTAAATGTAAAAGTATCTGAAACCTTGAGCCGCCTAAATATTCCGTTTGAATTTGTCCACGTCGATGCTGAGCATGCCTTGATGAAAAGCGCCTATGATGACGAACAGCTCGGCTGCGATCGCTGGCTACAGATGCTAGGCGCGGTGGATAAGAAAAAACGCCAGTGTGTGATTGGTTGCGGTACAGCGGTGACGATTGATTTGATTGATCACGCTGAGCATTTAGGCGGTTATATTTTCCCCAGCATCTATCTGCAACGTGAGTCGTTATTTTCTGGTACCAAGCAAATTACGATTTCTAATGGCACTTTTGATAGCGTGAGCCCTGGTATCAACACAAAAGACGCCGTCCATCGCGGCATTATGTTGTCCATCGTTGGCGCGATTAATGAAATCAGTAACCGTTATCCAAACTTTGAGCTCATCATGACCGGCGGTGATGCGCATATCATTGCCCAACATATTAATCGTTCGGTGCGTATGCGCGATGATTTATTATTAAATGGTCTGGCCCGTTATTTTGACCATAGCAAACAGACATAGTGTTTTGAGCGTTTGTATAAATAAAAAAAGCAGGCCGTTTTAAGCGACCTGCTTTTTTATTTTTAGTTTATTCGATTTAAAAGCGATGCTAGGTGCTTATGGGATGATTTTTTTGCAGCCTCCGTCACGCCTACGAACAGCAAGCAAGAAAAAATTAGCCCATGAGCAAGAGTTTAGTATATAAAGAACATTCTATAATTTCTACTTAGTCTCGTTAAATAGCTCACGGCCGATTAGCATCCGACGAATCTCACTGGTACCTGCGCCGATTTCATACAACTTGGCATCACGCCAGTAGCGACCAAGTGGATATTCATTGGTATAGCCGTTACCGCCAAAGATTTGAATGCCCTCACCTGCCATCCACGTGGCTTTTTCGGCACACCATAAAATTACGCTGGCGCAATCTTTACGTACTTCGCGGCTATGACCGGCGCCGCGTTGATCGAGCATATCGAGATTTTTACCGACCGTATATAAGAAGCTGCGTCCCGCTTGCAGGATGGTATACATATCGGCGACTTTACCTTGGATAAGCTGAAATTCACCAATTGCTTGCCCAAACTGCTTGCGATCATGAATATAAGGCACGACGTTATCCATCACCGCTTGCATGATACCGATAGGACCTGCGGCGAGTACCGCGCGCTCATAATCAAGCCCGCTCATCAGCACTTTGACGCCTTCACCAACCCCGCCCAAGATATTTTCTTTGGGCACTTCAACATTATCAAAAGTCATCTCACCGGTATGACTACCGCGCATGCCAAGCTTATCGAGCTTTTGCGCTGTACCAAAACCTTCCATACCTTTTTCAACAATAAATGCGGTCATACCTTTTGCGCCAAGCTCTGGATTGGTCTTGGCATAAACCACCATTACGTCAGCATCTGGGCCATTGGTAATCCACATTTTGCTACCGTTTAACACATAATGTCCGTCCTTTTCTTCGGCTTTAAGCTTCATACTCACTACGTCTGAACCAGCGCCCGGCTCACTCATCGCTAATGCGCCAATGAATTCACCACTAATCAGCTTGGGCAGATATTTTTGCTTTTGTTCCTCTGAACCATTACGTTTGATTTGGTTAATACACAGGTTAGAATGCGCCCCGTAGCTGAGCGCCACAGAAGCAGAAGCCCGGCTGATTTCTTCCATCGCTACCATATGCGCGACATAGCCCATGTCAGATCCGCCGTACTCTTCAGGAACGGTAATACCATGCAGACCGAGCTCGCCCATTTTTTGCCATAAATCCATTGGGAACTCATCGCTGCTGTCGATTTCGGCTGCGCGTGGGGCAATTTCTTTTGCCGCAAACTGCTGCACCACATCACGTAATGCATCAATATCTTCGCCAAGCTGAAAATTTAATCCAGGTAAACTCATAGTCATTCCTTGTATGTAAAAGTTTTAAATCTTAAAAATTTAGATCCATTTAAAAAGAGACCATATAGCGGGTACAAATTTTTATCGCTTGCTGTACGACTGCATCACTCCAGAGGCTTCAAAAATGTATACCAGCTATCTATTTATTTATTTCTGTTCTTTTATTTCTGTTCTTTTATTTCTGTTCATTTATTTCTATTCATTTAGCTTATGACTGGCTTGATTTTTTAGTTAAGACTGACGTTTATTAATCAATGCTCGCGCCACGCTTGAACCATTGCGGCGACCCAAGAATTCACTGATACGCTCGCCAGCCACGACCAATTTATCCAAATCAATACCCGTACTGATACCCATACCGTGCAGCATATAAACGACATCTTCGGTGGCGACATTGCCGGTTGCGCCTTTGGCATACGGACAACCGCCAAGCCCAGCCACTGAGGTATCAAATTCGCTAACACCCATTTGTAAGGCAGCTAAGGTATTACTCACGGCTTGACCATAAGTATCATGAAAATGTCCTGATAGCATGCTGATATCAGCGTATTCTAAAGCGGCTTGCAGGGCGCGCTGTACTTTTAATGGCGTACCAACCCCAATCGTATCGGCAATACCAATCTGCTCAGCACCAATCTCAACCAAACGCTTGGTCACATAAGCCACTTCGCTAGGAGCAATCTCGCCTTCATAAGGGCAACCGACTGTGCAAGAGATGACGCCGCGTACTTTGATACCCTGCGCTTTTGCCGCAGCGGCAACGGGCGCAAAACGCTCAATGCTTTCGTCAATACTACAGTTGATGTTTTTTTGGCTAAAGGTTTCACTGGCTGAACCGAAAATGACGATTTCATCAGGACGATGGACAATAGCATTTTCAAAACCGCGCATATTTGGCACCAGTACCGAGTAGCACACCTCCGTCTGACGTGTAGGCGCTAGCGCGTCAAGTAGCGCGCTATTGTCGCCCATTTGTGACACCCATTTTGGCGAAACAAAACTGGTCGTTTCGAGCTTTTTGACGCCTGCTGCGATTAAATCGTTGATCAGCGTTTGCTTAACCGAAGTCGGTACCGTCATAGACTCATTTTGCAGGCCATCACGTGGACTAACATCAACGATTCTGACGTGGTCTGGGTACGAGAGTTGCATGTTTCTAATCCTTTTTTATGCGCCTTTTCATAGTAGTTTTCATTTAGAAATATTACAGGACTGCTGGAATAAATTTTGCGAAGCCTCTGGAGTGCGAAGCGCACAGCAAGCAAGGAAAATTCATACCAGCAGAGCGCTATTTTAAACGAACCACTTTTATATTGAATTGGCTATGTTATCAGCACCTCAGTTACTAGCCTTCACTCGTCTCACTATCGATGCGCAGTAGCTCGTCGCCATCGGCAACCAAATCGCCCGCGGCAAATAATAACTCTGCTACCACCCCATCCGTCGGTGCGGTAATCGTATGTTCAATTTTCATCGCTTCGATAACGGCAAGTGGCTCGCCTTTTTTCACACTATCGCCAACAGCGACTTTGAAGGCGACGACTTGTCCTGGCATTGGTGATTTTAAGCTACCGACCGCCGCAGACTCTTCACCGACATGTGCCATGATATCAATCAGCGTAATCTCATCACGCCCGCCATCGGTAAAGACATAAACGGTCTCGTTATTTGTCCAGCTTTGGGCGCTGATACGGGCGCCATCTAACCATAAGGTATGATTGTGCGCGTCAGTACTGTCATAGTTAATTTCACTTTCATAGACTTTTTCTGTCTGGGCGGCGACATTGGCATTGGTTTTTTCTTCGTTACTTGCGATTTCTTTTTCAATCACTAGGGTAAAGCTGCTGCTATTTTCAGCCCCTTTTTTACTTTCCGCACTATTTGCATTGTGCCAGTTGCTAATACGTGCTTGGTACGCCTGCTCATCATAAACCAAGCTAAACGAGCGCGTATAATCACTATAAGCACGGAAACCAGTCGGCTTACTGAATGGATCGATGTCTGACCCTTGTGCTGCGCCTTCACTAGCAAGCTGCTGCGTAATGGCAGTCACGACCAGCGTCGATAAATCAAGCGGATGCTGATTAAACAGCTCGTCCGCCTCACGCTCGATAAGCGCCGTATCAAGATTGGCTTGGCTAAACGACTCAGTATTTAAGATATAGCGCAAAAACGCCACGTTATTTGGCAAACCAACGATGCGCGTTTGTGCCAATGCGCGGTCGAGTTTCGCCAATGCTTGCTCGCGAGTAGGCGCATGGACGATAAGCTTCGCAATCATCGAATCGTAAAACGGGCTAATCACATCGCCCTCGCGCACGCCATCGTCGATACGCACATCGGTAATATTGAAGGTGCTGTGCTCAGGCTTTTGATAAGTAAATAAAGTACCCGTCGCTGGCAAAAAGCCGTTATCAGGATTTTCAGCGCAGATACGCGCTTCGATAGCATGCCCATTTATATTTAACTCGTCTTGCTTTTTCGGTAATGGTTTACCTGCTGCAACCAACAGTTGCCATTCAACCAAATCGACACCCGAAATCGCTTCACTAACTGGATGCTCCACTTGCAGGCGGGTATTCATCTCCATAAAATAGAAATTCATCGCCCCTTCGCGCTGCTCAACGATAAATTCAACCGTACCTGCACCAAAATAATTGACCGCACGCGCCGCTTCGATTGCCGCTGTTCCCATTGCTTCGCGCATGGCAGCGTCAACACCGGGTGCTGGCGCTTCTTCTAATACTTTTTGATGGCGGCGCTGTACCGAGCAATCTCGCTCAAACAAATGCACATAATTGCCATGCATATCGCCAAATACTTGAATTTCGATATGGCGAGGTTTTAGGGCATATTTTTCAATGAGTACTTGGTCGTCACCAAAACTGGTAATCGCTTCACGGCGACAGGAATCTAGTAAGTCAATAAAATCGCTGCTATTTTCTACAATACGCATGCCTTTACCGCCGCCGCCAGCGCTGGCTTTAATTAAGACGGGATAACCGATACTGTCTGCTTGCTGTTGTAAAAACTGGGCATCTTGATTGTCACCATGATAACCCGGTATTAATGGCACGCCAGCCGCTTCCATCAAACGCTTGGATTCAGACTTGCCGCCCATCGCCCGAATCGCGTCGGCAGATGGGCCAATAAACATCAAACCTGCATCCTGACAAGCCTGAGCAAAGTCCGCATTTTCACTTAAAAAACCATAGCCTGGATGGATTGCTTGGGCGCCAACATCGAGGGCAATCGCAATAATCGCATCGCCTTTAAGGTAGCTGTCTTTTGGTGCAGAACCACCTAAATAAACCGCTTCATCACAGACAGCAACGTGCTTGGCGCCGCGGTCAGCATCAGAATAAACAGCGACGGTACGAACACCCAAACGCTTGGCAGTCGCAGCAACACGGCAAGCAATTTCACCACGGTTGGCGATTAGAATTTTAGAAAACATAACTATCCCTGTAACTTATCGTTTTTATTTATCGGTTTGACTATCGTTTTTGCTACTATTCTGTCGTTAACCAATCAGGTTTACGCTTGTGCAAAAAGGCTTGCACGCCTTCCTTTCCTTGCGCTGAGGAGCGAATATCAGCAATACCTTTGACGGTATCAGCAACAAGCTCATCGGTAATCGGTGCACCTGCGACTTCGTGCAATAAACGCTTGCAAGTCTTGACCGCATTGGGGCTATTATTAACCATCTTGGCGCACAAGGCTGCGACTGTGTCGTTAAGTGATTCTTCACTAACGCGCTCATGGATAAAGCCAAGCTGCCGTGCCTTTTTGGCATCAAACACTTCCGCACTAAAGAAATAACGTTGTGAGGCTCTAGCCCCTAATGCTCTTACGACATATGGACTAATGGTGGCAGGGGCTAATCCCAGACGTACTTCGCTTAAGCAAAAATTGGCAATCTTAACCGCGATGGCTATATCACAGACGGCGACTAAGCCCATACCGCCTGCATAGACATCGCCTTGAATGGCAGCAACGGTTGGTTTTGGACATTCATAGATAGTTTTGAGCATTTGCGCCAGTTTATCAGCATCGGCAAGATTTTCTTCATAGCTATAATCTGCCATCGCCCGCATCCAATTAAGGTCAGCACCAGCGCAAAACGCTTTTCCCGCAGCTGCTAAAACGATGACACGCACATTATCATCAGCGCCAAGCGTGGTGAAAATCTCAGTCAGCTCGGCAATCATTTCATCGTTAAAGGCATTGCGTATCTCAGGACGGTTTAATGTCACCGTCGCGACGTGCTGCTCTACTTTAACCAGTAAGCTTTTATAATTATTCAGATTTTTTTCCATAACCTTCTCTATTTTTTATATACGTGAAATGCTTGCCCATATTCCGTTTAATGCTACATTCTAAACACCCCAAACGTCGTCTCTTCAACCGGGGCGTTATAGGCAGCGCTAAGTCCTAATGCTAATACATGACGAGTATCGGCGGGGTCAATCACCCCATCATCCCAAAGACGTGCTGTCGCATAATAAGGGTGACCTTGCTCTTCGTACATGTCGAGAATCGGCGCTTTAAATGCGGCTTCTTCTTCCAAGCTCCACTCTTCACCTTTACGATCAAAATTATCACGCTTGACGGTTGCCAGTACGGAGGCCGCTTGCTCTCCGCCCATCACCGAGATACGCGCATTTGGCCACATCCATAAAAAACGCGGACTATAAGCGCGGCCACACATGCCGTAGTTACCCGCACCGAATGAGCCGCCGACGATGACGGTGAATTTTGGTACTTTCGCGTTGGCAACCGCCATCACCATTTTGGCGCCATGACGCGCAATACCTTCGTTTTCGTATTTACGCCCGACCATAAAGCCAGTAATATTTTGCAAAAATACCAAAGGAATTTTACGTTTACAGCATAGCTCGATAAAGTGCGTGCCTTTTTGTGCTGATTCACTAAATAAGATGCCGTTGTTGGCGATAATACCTACTGGTATACCTTCGATATGGGCAAAACCGCAAACCAACGTCGTGCCAAAGCGCGCTTTAAATTCATCAAACTCGCTATCATCGACGATACGAGCGATGATTTCTTTAATATCAAAAGGTTTGCGCTTATCGGTTGGAATGATGCCGTATAACTCTTTGGCATCATAGCGCGGTGGACGCGGTTTGATTTGATTGGGGATTTGCTTAGCAGGACGGTTTAAGTGGCTAACGATATTACGCGCTATCGATAGCGCATGGGTATCATTTTGCGCCAGATGATCGACCACCCCTGACAGACGCGTATGCACATCGCCGCCGCCTAAGTCTTCAGCGGTGACCTCTTCACCCGTTGCCGCTTTAACGAGTGGCGGACCGCCCAAAAAGATAGTCCCTTGGTCTTTGACAATGATAGACTCATCACTCATCGCTGGCACATAAGCACCGCCTGCGGTACAACTACCCATAACCACAGCGATTTGCGGAATACCGGCCGCACTCAGGTTGGCTTGGTTAAAAAAGATACGGCCAAAGTCATCTTTATCAGGGAATACTTCGTCTTGATTGGGTAAGTTTGCACCGCCTGAATCGACCAAATACACGCAAGGTAAGTTATTTTCTTGGGCGATTTCTTGTGCACGTAAATGCTTTTTGACCGTCATCGGATAGTAAGTGCCGCCTTTTACGGTGGCATCATTACAGACAATCATACACTCGGTACCGTTGATGCGGCCGATACCCGCAATCACGCCCGCCGCTGGTATCTCTTCGCCATACATATCATGCGCTGCCATCGGCGCGACTTCTAAAAATGGCGTACCGACATCGAGCAGGCGCTCAACACGCTCACGAGGTAGCAGTTTGCCACGCGCTAAATGCTTGGCACGCGCGCGCTCTGAACCACCTTGAGCGACTTTACGCAGGTGCACATATAAGTCATCGACTATCTCTTGCATGGCGGCACGGTTTTGCTGAAAATCGGCAGCGTTCGGACTCAGTTTACTGGTTATAATAGCGCTCATGATATCCCTTTTTATACTTGTGTTTATTATTCAATAACTTCTTAAAATCTTGACCGATTTTTTGACTACTCTATTCCTAGCTCCGCCTTCATCTGCTCGATAATTTTATACTTTTGAATTTTACCGGTGATGGTCATCGGATATTCAGTCACAAAGCGATAATAAGTCGGCACTTTATAATGGGCGATATGCTCGCTACAGAATTGGCGCACTTCATCTTCGGTTAAGCAGCCCGGCTCTTTTGATATGATCAAAGCAGCAAGCACTTCTCCATAACGCTTATCTGGGATACCGACAACTTGGACGTCACGAATTTTTGGATGACGATACAGATAGTTTTCGATCTCAACTGGGTAAATGTTTTCACCGCCGCGAATGACCATATCTTTACTACGACCAACGATTTTGACATAGCCGTCCTCATCCATCGTCGCCAAATCACCGGTATGCATCCAGCCGTCTTGTATCGCTTCACGGGTTTTAAAGCGGCTGCCCCAATAGCCTTTCATCACCGAATAACCACGCGTTAGCAGCTCTCCCGTCTCCCCTAAAGGTACAATCTCGCCCGTTTCGGTATCGACGACTTTGACTTCAAGCGCAGGCTGCACAAGTCCGACCGTTGATACTTGTTTCTCTAATGGCGTATGCTCATTGGTCTGACAAGAAACCGGACTGGTCTCGGTCATGCCGTAAGCAATGGTCACCTCTTTCATATGCATCTTATCAATGACGCGGCGCATGACCTCAATCGGGCAGCTAGAGCCGGCCATAATGCCAGTCCGCAAGGTCGACAAATCAAATTTATCAAATTCCGGATGGTCAAGCTCGGCGATAAACATCGTCGGTACGCCATGCAAAGCCGTACATTTCTCTTCTTCAACCGCTTGCAAGACGCTTAAAGGCTCAAAACCATCGTTCGGATAAATGATACAACCGCCATGGGTCAAAATCGCTAAGTTGCCAAGCACCATACCAAAGCAATGATATAAAGGCACGGGAATACACAGTCTGTCTTCCTCAGTGAGATTCATGGCCTCACCGATAAAATAGCCGTTATTTAAAATATTGCGGTGGCTTAGGGTCGCGCCTTTTGGCGTGCCAGTCGTACCACTGGTAAACTGCACGTTAATCGCGTCGGTGTTTTTAAGCTGGGCTTGACGCTCGGCGACGCGTGGATCATTGGCATCGCCTTCCGCCATCCAAGCAGAGAACTTCTGCATAAATTTAAACTCTTCATCAGAGTCTGGCTCATCAATCCAAATAATGCGCTCAATGGTTGGAATCTCGACCAAATCCAGCTGGGTATAGTCTTTATGATAAATTTCAGGACAAAGCTCACGAATCAGCTGCGCATAATCGCTGCTTTTAAAGTGGCGCATCAATACCAAGGCTGAGCAGCCGAGTTTATTTAACGCATATTGCAGCTCAAAGGTACGGTAGGCAGGGTTGATATTAACGAGGATAACGCCGACTTTTGCGGTCGCTAATTGCATCAGCAGCCACTCAGCATTGTTGTGCGACCAGATACCGATGCGATCGCCAATCTCAAGCCCCATTTCAATCATGCTGCTGGCTAATTGATTGACCTGCTGTTGTAGCTCGCGATATGTCCAGCGGATATTTTGATGACGGACGACCAGCGCTTCACGCTCCGGATATTTGGAGACAATCGCATCAAAAAAATCGCCGATAGTCGCCTCAATCAGCGGTACATCGGGGCCTTTATCATAGCTTTGAATAAGCGGCGCATTTGCCGAGCGCGCGCCCATATTTACGGTGGGAATATTATTTAGAATGCTATCGAAGTCAGAAACTTGAGTCATAACGAGTCCTTTCGTTTTACTTTTTACAGCACGCCTGAATGGTGCTAATTTTTCGCTTGTTCCTATTCTTTTTTCCTTGAACAGGTCTTAACAAGCATGAGCTACTATACCGCCTTAAATCGAAGGCTGTCAATCATAGTAATACATTATGTATCATTTAAATTAATTAATAAAAAGCATTACCCAGTAAAAGATAGCATAAAATCACGCGGTTATTATATGCAAAAAAGCCAGTTATGTATTGCTACACAGCTGGCTTTTAATAAGCATTAAGACTAGAATTTAAAGCTAAAAGTTAAATCTGCAATGGTTAAGCATTGATTAAGATTTCACCATTGGCGGTGCTTTAATCGTTACCGTCGCAGTGACGGCATTGCTATTATCAAGCAAATCAATAACCAGCTCGTCATCCGTTTCAGTAGTCACTTGCCAATTACCAGCAGCCTGCGGTACGCCAGTGACCATCACCGAAATGGCTTTATTTTTTAAGCGAATCATCGGCGGCTTATGATCATAACCGCTGTGCTCGTGACCCAAGATATCGTCAGCAATCGTCGCTGCCTGCGCACGTAGTGGCGCGACATAGCGGCAGGCGACGCCGTTGATGGACATACAATCGCCAATCGCATACACATTGGACGCATGGGTACGTAACGTGGTGGCATCGACCACGATACCAGTGCGACGATTGAACTCAACTCCAGCAGCGGTTGGTAATTTATCATCGACCGTCAGACCCGTACTAGCAATCACATGATCAACGATTAATGGCTCTGGCTGCTGCGCCGTATCGCTGTCGGTAGCGGCAACTGGTGCATAGCTGACTTGCAATTTACCATCATCATGACGCGTGACATTGGATACTTGATAACCGCCTAAAAAGTGAATCCCTTGCGATTTTATTGCTTTAGCAATACGCGCGGTCGCTTGTGCCGGTAGCATTTGCGAGAGCGGCGCGTCATTTAAGTCAATCAACGTCACTTCATGACCCGCTTTTAATAAATCCTCAGCAATCTCCGTCCCGACCATACCAGCGCCAACGATAGCAACACGCTGACTGCCCGCTGCCAGCTTTTCTTGCAGCTGCCCAAAACGCTCGATATGATTGACATGCCAAACCAAATCTTCAGGCAGACTTTTTGGAAAAATAGGATGGGCGCCCATTGCCAGCACCAGTTTGTCATAGCTAATAGTGGCGTAATTGGTATACACGGGGTCCGAGCGCAGTGCTGAGATAAGCTGTACCGTTTGGCTAGCAGGGTCGATATCAGTCACTTGCGTATTGGCAAGCAAATTGATATTTGCCGCCTTTGCCGCATCGCTACCGGTCGCCCGTACCAAATCCGCGGCGTTTTTCTGCTGGCTAATTGCCATGGTTAGCATGGGTTTATGATAACGGTCGCCATTATCAGCTGTGATTAAGGTGATGGGAATGTTTTTATCTTTTGCGCGAATGGCATCAATCACGTGCCAGCCTGCTAAGCCTGCGCCAATAATCACAATACCTGCTGATTGGTTTTCTACACTCATAATGACTCCGAAACACTATTTATTATTTGTTATGAATTTGGAATAGGATTAAAAACTGATGGCGTCTATTGTAGCAGCAAACAGGGAACACTTGTAAGCTGAGAGTAATGAACAAAAAGTAAAAGACATAAAAAAGCGCCTTTATTAAAGACGCTTTGATAGATACTTAAAACACAGTACTTAGTTTCAATGATTGAGAATTTTTGATAAAAACAGCTGCGCGCGCTCACTTTTTGCGCCTTCAAAAAACTCATCCTTACTACAGTTTTCGACAATATGCCCTTCATCCATAAAAATAATCCGATTGGCCACCTGACTGGCAAAGCCCATTTCATGGGTCACGCACATCATGGTCATGCCATCGCGGGTCAACTCGACCATTACATCGAGCACTTCTTGAATCATCTCTGGGTCAAGTGCGGAAGTTGGCTCGTCAAATAGCATCGCTACCGGATCCATCGCCAAAGCACGCGCAATCGCTACCCGCTGCTGCTGTCCGCCTGATAGCTCGGCGGGGTATTTTGGCGCTTGCGCACTTAAGCCCACACGGTCGAGATAGGCCATGCCTTTTTTCTTAGCCTCATCTTCTTTACGGCCCAACACTTTGATTTGCGCGACCGTTAAGTTATCGATAATAGTCAGATGCGGAAACAACTCAAAATGCTGAAACACCATGCCTACGCTACTACGCAGCTTAGGCAAGTTGGTTTTTGCCGCGCCAACTGAGATACCATTGACCATGATATCGCCCTTTTGAAACGGTTCAAGGCCATTTACGGTTTTAATAAGGGTCGATTTGCCACTACCCGATGGACCACAAACCACCACCACATCGCCTTTATGCACGTGCGCGGTACAGTCAGTTAGCACCTGAAAGTCGCCGTACCATTTGCTAACGTCAGTCATTTTGATGACTATCTCGGCGCTTGCATGGCCATTGTCGGTGACCAGTCCGCCAAATTCATTTATATAGGTGTCAGCATTGTTTATCCCTAGCTCATTTATCACTGGCTCATTCATCGCTGGCTCCTAACCACTTTTTCCATCATTATTAAATGAAAATCTTAATAGTAAAATACTGCGCCAAATTTAAATTAAAACCTCAAGCGTTTTTGCAATTGCTGTACGCCGATAGAGGCACTTAAGCTGATGATAAAATAAACAGCTCCCGCACCTAAAATGTAAGGCGTCAGTAAACCCATCAGCTCACCACGGACGTAAGCGGCGCGGAAAAAATCCGTCAACCCAATAGCAAAAACCAATGTCGTATCTTGGAATAAAATAATACATTGCTGCAAAATCAGCGGTAGCATTTTGCGAAAGGCTTGCGGCAAAATCACCAAGCGCATGGTTTGGCCATAAGTCATGCCAAGTGCCTTTGCGGCATTCACTTGCCCGCTACCGATAGATTGGATACCTGCGCGCACCACCTCTGAGAAGTACGCCGCTTCAAACATCATAAAGGCAACAACACACGAGGTAAACGCGGTATCGAGCTGTAAATATTTACCGGCTATCCAAAAATACATCATCGGTACGGCAAAATAAAACCACAGCAATACCAATAGCAACGGCACAGAACGAAAATAATTGACGTATAATTTAGCAGGAATTTCTAGCGCTTTGATGCCGGACAAGCGCATTAAAGCCAATACCGTGCCTAAGCTAATACCGCCTAGGATAGCGAGAAACAGCACCTTTAAAGTGGTCAGCATACCTCCCATTAAGCCCGGATACGCCGTTGCAAGTTCGGTCATCATATTCATTTTTGACTCCCTGCAATCAGCCCAGGTACTCGTAATTTACGCTCAATCAGTCCCATAATGGCAATTAACGACAGATTAAAAACCAGATAAATAATGGTCGCATAAGTGTAAATCTCGAGGCTGTTTTGGGTATATTCACTGATGGTTTTGGTTTGGCTAATCAGCTCCATCACCCCGACAAGCGACGCTACCGACGCGTTTTTAAAACAGTTGGTGAGCTCCGAGCTTAGCGGTGGCAAAATAACACGAAATGCCTGCGGTAGTAGCACTTCTTTATAAGCTTGCGGAATCGTAAAGCCGAGCGCATAAGCGGCATTGATTTGCCCTTCAGGTAAAGACTCAATACCGGTACGCACCTGCTCAACGATACGCGCGGCGGTAAATAATCCCAAACCAATACTGGCGGACAGCATGGCTGAGGTATTAGGCGATAGGTCTTTATACCACCACTCTTGTAGCGCAGGCGTCAGCCAACCGGGGGCGATATAAAACCAAAAGAATAATTGTACAAGAAGAGGAATATTACGAAAAAATGTCACATAAGCGGTACCAATACTACGCGCGCCCTTATTTGGCAAGGTACGCATGATGCCCAAAATAGTACCAATCACCATGGCAATTGCCCAAGCGATACTGCCAATCAATAACAGCCAGCCAAGACCGGTCACCATCCAATGCAGGTAAAGCTCATTACCGATACCGGTTTGCTCAAAGAGCACACCCCAGTTCCAGCTATAATTCATGATGGTCTCTCCAAGCCAGGAGTAAAAAGCCAACGCCCCAGACTGATAAACAGCAGTCTGGGCGCGTCAGCAAGCTATGTTGAGGGACAAAAATTACTGAGCGGTTGCTTCTTTTGGCTGTGCGCTATCGTGTGGATTGGCAATCAAAGCTTTTAGATTGTCTGACATCTCAAAGTTTAGATTGACGTTTTTTGGCGGAATTGGGTTGGTGAACCACTTATCATAAATGCTATTAATCTCGCCTGAGCTAAAGACATTGGCAAGCGCTTCATCGACCACCGCTTTAAATTCAGGATCGTCTTTACGCATCATACAACCATAAATCTCAAACGATTGCGGCGTACCAACAATCACCCATTCATCTGGATTTTTGGCTTTGGCTTTTTCACCGGCAAGTAGTACATCATCCATCATAAAGGCATCGGCACGGCCGTTTTCTAGCATAAGGAAAGCTTCGCCATGGTCTTTTGCCGAGATGACATTGATGTCCATTTTATTTTTATCATTGTATTCACGAATATAACGCTCTGAGGTCGTACCAGCAGTCGTGACCAAAGTTTTACCTTTTAGGTCTTCAAAATCTTGAATACCTGAGTCTTTTTTGGTCAATAAACGCGTGCCAATTTCAAAGAAACCATTTGAGAAAGCCACTTGTTTTTGGCGCTCTTCGTTATTGGTGGTTGAGCCACATTCAAAATCGACCGTGCCGTTTTGCACCAGCGGAATACGCGTTTGCGAAGTAATCAAGTTATAACGAATTTTTAAATCCGGCATATTAAGCTTTTCTTTTACCGCATCGACCACTTTCATTTCTAAATCGTGCGCATAGCCAATCGGCTGATTTGGGTCATCAGCGATGTAAGAAAAGGGGATAGAAGAGTCTCGGTGACCGACCACGATAGTACCCGATTCTTTGATTTTTTGTAGCGTACCGTTGGTATTTTCTGCCGCTTCTGTCGTCGTTGCCCCATCTGCTGGCGGCGCTTCGGTGTTGGTTTGATTGCTATTGTTACAGCCCGCTAGGCCAAGTGCCATAAAGGCAACCAACGTTAGAGGTTTTGAGATTAAGTAGGTCATGAGATACATCCTTTTATCACATTTATACAAACTAGGAGGGGACTTTGACGGTATTTGCGCCATTATTCGACTTTATATAAGTCCTTGGCTAACTTTTCCGTCATGCATCCATGCTGTTGCTTTAAGTTATCACTATGCAACTTAATGTTACTGTACAACAATTTGCACGATGCGGGTAAACTTTTTTTAATGCGACTGATATTTTACAGATTTCGTTTAACAATCATTTAAATTACGCCAATAACTAAACCGCTATGATTGATAAATAACCATTAATCCCCATAAAGTTAACAACTTCTTAATACTAGTTATGACCTATGACCCAAGATACTCAAGTCCCAAATATTAATCAACAAGCGAGCAGCCACCGCGATAATGACGTACGCCAACGCTTTTTTATCGAAGACTCACCGGTGCGCGGCGATGTGGTGCGCCTATCGCGCAGCTATGCGACGACAATTGCCCAAAAAGCTTATCCTGAAGCCATTAAGCGCTTATTAGGTGAGATGCTGACGGCGGCAAGCTTGTTGATCAGTACCGTTAAAATTAATGGTCGCTTATCGATTCAATTACAATCATCAGATAGTGACAGCTTGCTCAATTGGGCAATGGCAGAATGCGACCAAGACGGTATCATTCGCGCCCTTGCCAGCTGGAAAAATGACACCGACGAGCAAGTGCAAGCGTGGGAAAATATGATCCATGCCAAAGACGCCTTTGCTGAGCTCGGCGCTGCTGGTCAAGGCGTGTTATTTATCAACATCCAGCCTGATGGCGGCGAGCCGTATCAAGGTATCGTTGAGCGTAGCCATGACAACTTAGCTGATTGCTTAGCGCATTATCAAAAACAATCGGCGCAGATTCCAACGCTGATCAATCTGGCATCCGATGGTTTGCAAGCCGGTGGTATCTTGGTGCAAATGCTACCTCGTACCGCAGCCGAGACCTATGAAGTCGAGCAAAACCAAGACGCAGGGATCGATGATGACTTGTGGACGCGCTTAAGTGTGCTCACGCGTACGCTAAAAGCAGAAGAGCTGACCACGCTTGATGCCAATGAAATCCTGTACCGTTTATATAACGAAGAAAAAGTCGTTGCCCCTGAGCCTGTAGCGTTATCGTTTGGCTGCACCTGCTCACGCGAGAAGTGTGAGATGGCAATTGAGCAAATCGGTGAAACCGAAGCGTTAGATATCGTGGACGAACAAGGCGGTACGTTTGAGATGGACTGCGGATTTTGCGGTGAGGTCTACAAATTTGATAAAGACGATGTAGCGGCTATTTTCGCTGAATAGCTTCTTATCTGTTTTCTACCGTCCCTAAAATTTAAAACCCTCAAGTGTCATGCTTGAGGGTTTTTCGTTTTTATAATTTTATTGATAATAACATTCATAGTGTTAACACCTTAAATCTCGACCTCGTAATCTATCGGATAAGAATAGATACGGCTATCAAGCCCATATTTGGCGTCATGCGCGTCGCCTAATCTATTGGCTGATAACCAAGAAATCACTTGCGCAAGCACCCGATCGTTATAAGTTAAATTCATATGATTGACGCCATAAAATATCGCCTTATGACCCTCAGGTACGCTCAATGTGTGCTCTTCAGTATATTCGCCAAGCGCCGACTCTACTGACACCAGCCCATCACCCAATAAGCTGGTGGTTTTATTTTCATAATGGGTTTCAATCAACGCCGCTGCGACCAGATAAGTATTGACGTGCAGCGGTAGGCGCGTCGGATGACGAAACTCTGCCGGTAGCACGCTGCGCTCCTCTAAAGATTTCCAATCGGCATCGCGAATACTGCCATAACGCAAATCGATAATACCAGCGCTACGTAAGTCGCCCAGTTTCGCCAATGACCCAGCAAAAGGCAGCTTAGCGATTTTATATTGCACAAAATTGCCAATCTGCTCCAAACTTGCGCCATGATGCGGTGTACCTAAAGTCACCAAATTACCCACACGCTCAACCCAGCTGAATCCCTGCTCTTTACCATAAAACAGTGCGCTACGGCTCAGCAGGCCGCCCATACTATGGCCGATTAAATCAAGCTGGGTAATGTCTGGATTGCTTTCGACCAAATCTTGCAAGACTTTAGCAAAGCTACGCCCATTACTGGAGATACGCCGACCGGTATTATAGTTCAAATATAAAACTGTACTGTCTGGCAACTTGTGGGTCAGCATAGCACCGAGATTATTTTCGCCCGCTATTTGCCAACTTAAATGACTCAAACAAAGCCCATGACACAAAACAATTACTCGCCCCGATAGTGCGCCACTTTGCACATAATTGTCTTTATCGTATAGCATCATCGACACGGCCAACGGATTGTCATGGGTGACAAGGTGGTCGCCCATCACGCCATTTAGGATATTGACCATACGCCGTAAGTTTAAAGGCAGTGGTTGTATTTTTTTGGGTTTTAAAACCGTGTTATACAAACGTAGCCCTATGGCAATATTGTTGCCGACCAATTGCATCGCTTGACGCACCGTACCATAAATGCGCCCGGTGATACCGCGCTGCCAGTGCTCAAGATTACCATTATTAAACCGCCCCAAAGGACGCAGCAAAATCTCACGGTGGATAGCTTCGACAATATCCGTTACTTCCACGACACCCATAGTAGCAAGCTGCGCCAAGCCTTCAAAAAAATCCACCAAAGAGATTGGTTGATGCGGTTTTATCACACTGTTATCGACATTTTTGGCGATCAGCTCATCGACATAAATATAGTCAAGTTCTGCTAGCGCTTCATAGACATCGTCTTGAAAGTCTGCTTTTGCGCTCAATTCACCATCAGAGGGACGCCGAGTGGTCGCAAATAAATCGTGTATGGTTTCTATAGGTCTTGGATTGGGCATAGTGTTGCTACAGCAAGCGATTAAGGGTAATTGCCATACTAGCCTGTAAATGCCATAAACAGAAGAAAATGATTTAACTATCAGGTATTTTTATGGTTAAAAAAACAGGGAACTATAAAATATCGAAACTTACCCATTAGTAGCTATCGCCTACAACACAAAAATCCTAAAGCCATGACTTAGGATTTTTATGTTTGTTCAGACGTATCATTACTCATGCAAATGGTTAACTAGACAAAGGATTCTGCCAGTATGACGTCACCATCTTCGCGTGTAATCATTACCGTGGCTGAGCGCGGAATCGTACCACCTGCAATGGCTCCCCAACTATTACCTGGATGCTGGATATTGATAAAGAGGGTTTTGAAGTCTGGCGTCATGGTAATACCTGTCACTTCGCAGCCTTCGGGACCGACAAAGAAACGTTTGATATTATCATTACTAGCAGGCATTCCAACTCGTGTTTGTTGTCCTGCCGACGTCGTTATGGCGGTTCCGTCACTGACTTTACCAGGCAACGCTGCCAGCAACATACAGCTGGTGGTATCGGTGTAAGCGCCATCATCTGTCTGAATCCACAATACTCCACGTGGGTCGAAGTACAGACCATCGGGAGATGACAAATCATTGCTATCATTTAACTGTGACAAATTTTCTGCAGCCAGATCATAAGGCGTGGCAAACAGATAAATATCCCACTCAAAACTCATCGCTGTATGATCGCCGCCTGCTTCTGCCCAGCGAATGATGTGACCATTTTCATTACCCCTAAGTTTACCATCAACGTTATAGCTGCGCGGATTAGAAGCAGAAAGTGGTTGGTCATCTTTGACGCCGCGATTGGTGTTATTGGTCAAGGTCACATATACCTCGCCTGTCATCGGACTGACTGACACCCACTCAGGTCGATCCATCTTAGTGGCACCAACCACATCAGCTGCTGCGCGGGCAAAAATCAATACTTCATCTTGTCCACTAAAAGGTAGCTCACTATTAGACGCATCCAAGCCATTTTGACCATGAATCAAGGCCTTCCATTCACCACTGCCATCTTCATTGAAAATAGCCACATATAGTGTGCCGTCATTCAGATATTTATCGCCTGCTTTTAAGCCGCCACCAATGTCATTGTTCGACCACACAGCTTTTGAGACAAACTTATAGATATATTCGCCTCGGGCATCATCACCCATATAAAAAACGACGGGCTTGCCTTGTTCCACGGGCGCATAGGCACAGTTTTCATGAGCAAAACGTCCCATCGCTGTGCGCTTTTGTGGCATAGATTTTGGGTCAAAAGGATCAATCTCTGTGATATAGCCAAAAGTATTGAAGCCATTACGGTAATCTTCAGTGGCACTTGTCCCAACTGCCGTCATATCCCAGCGTGAAAACTCATCTGGTATGATGGCGTCTTTTGCGTCAGGGGTATGCCATAAATATCTAGAGCCTGGAGAATTTTCTGATGCCCCATAACGCTCACGACCATAGTTGTGTCCAGCACTTAATTGACTGGCATCTTGCCCACGTGCGAACACACCTAAGAAGTTTTCTTCTGTGGTGAGGTATGTGCCCCAAGGTGACAACCCTGCGCCGCAATTGTTATTGATACCACGAGTTTGAAAGCCTGTTGGGTCAAACTTGGTCTTTACCAAATCAGATCCAGCTACGGGGCCAGCCAACTGCGAAGTCGTACTGCTGGTAATGCGGCGATTGTATTTTGACGTTGGTACCATCTCATAGCCTTTGCCGTCTGCACGGCGGGTCATCTCGACCACTGCTACTCCGTGACAGTTGACCTCTCGGCGGATATCACTGGCAAGACGACGACTTTGAAATAAAGGCGCGGCATCTTTATCTTGAGTGACGTAATAACCAAATGGGCTTAACTCTTCACTGTTCACATATTCATGATTCATTACCAGCAGACCACTTTCTGCGGCCTTGGCATCATATGCGTTGCCTTTTTTGCCAAAAAACCACATACCATCATGGTTGTCGCCCATGCGCCATTCAAAGGATTCAGCTGATTGCTCACGGTTGTCTTTCCAATCCTCAATCCCAGGCATGAGTGGTGTGCCAAGTGGCAATATGATTTCTGCTTTATAACCGTCTGCTACCGTCATTGTCTCAGCCGTTGAGTGCGCTACGGCATTGAACTTCAACGTTTCAGGGCGTTTTAAATCACCTTGAGCAGGAATGGCTGCATCATTGCCATTTTCTACGATAGGACGGCTATTATCGTCATCATCGCTACAACCCACCAAAGGTAGCGCCCCAAAGAATGCGGCTGCCGTCAATCCTGTACCGCCTTTTAAAATACTACGGCGATTCAGACGACGATTGATAATGGTCTGAAAATCAGTGTTATTGGTAGGATTTGAATCTTCAACGATTTCGTGCGCGAGTTCTAGCTCTTTATTTAACAATGTCATTATCAGTCACCTTGCTGTTAGGCTTGATTGGCATGAGAGAGTTGATTGCAGTCTTGTAATTGCAATCACCAAAATACGAATTATGCCTAATTCTACTGAGTGTTTATGACAGTACGTTGAAAACCAAATGCCGATTTGATAGTTATTTAATGATAAGCTTAGGATAAATGACTATCACCACTGATAAACCAAAAAAATCCCAAGCGTTCACTTGGGATTTTTTGATAGCGTTAAGCATTAATGCCTTTACAGATTAATAGGTGATAGCTGTGATAAAAACTTATTTAACCTCTGTCTGCCACTGATGAGCGCCTAGTTTTAAAGTCAACACATCGCCCGCATGTAAAGCGCCAACGCCGCTTGGCGTCCCGGTCATAATGACGTCGCCCGCTTGCAAACTAAAAGCATGACTGATATTAACCAATAACTCATAAACGGGAAATAGCATCAAGGCACTATCGCCGTCTTGCTTAAGTTCGTTATTAATATTCAGCTGATAATGCACGTTTTTGAAGTCGCCAAAGGCATTTACATCGAGCCAGTCAGCAAGCACACAAGCGCCATCAAAGCACTTAGCGCGCTCCCACGGATGACCTTTTTCTTTCAGCTCAGTTTGTAGCTCACGCAAGGTCAAATCTAGCCCCAATGTCACGCCGCCGATGGCTTGTTTCGCTTCTGCAAGCGTGGCTTTTGATAAGTCTGCTGCCAGCTGAATACAAAGCTCAGCTTCATAGTGGGTTTCACCAAAGATAGCAGGGTTTGGTCGCTCAATGCCTTGACGGAGAGATACCACCGAAGAGGCAGGCTTCATAAATAGCATCGGCGCGCTAGGCACTTCATTGCCCAATTCCTGCGCATGCGCCGCATAGTTGCGCCCGACGCAGACGACTTTACCGATAGAGGTACGCAGACGTTCGCTATTATCAATGCTGGTATCACTATTGGTATCAGTGGTGCCAGCAGTATCTTTCACATTACCAATAATAGCGTTGGCGATGGACATATGGGGCGATGAGCTCATACTATTTCCTTACGGCATGTTTTTGACATTTATGACCACTATAGCTTTTTTATTTTGCTATGCCTACTTTTAAGGAATGGTATTGGTAACCACGTCTGGCGGCACATAGCTGGCGTGACGATTCATACGTTTTTCAAACAATCTAAAGCTAAATAAAATCACCCACGATAGCAGCAGATAAACGACACCGGCCGCAAAGAACAATTCCATCAAGGTATAAGTGCGCGCACTAATCGTACGAGCAACACCCGTGATATCCATCAAAGCAATGGTGGATGCCAGCGCGCTTCCCTTTAGCATAAAAATAACTTCATTACTGTAGGCAGGAATCACAATACCAAAAGCGCGCGGTAAGGTAATACGCGTTAGTTTCTGCCATTTTGACATGCCAATGGCATCGGCGGCTTCAAGCTCGCCCACAGGAATATTTTGGATTGCACCGCGAATAATCTCTGCCAAATAGGCGCTGGTATTAAGGGTAAAGGCGATGATGGCACACCAATAAGCTTGGCTAAGTACCGGCTCCCATAAGAACGAGTTACGTACCGCTTCGAACTGCCCAAGCCCGTAATAAATCAAAAATATTTGTACCAGTAGCGGCGTGCCACGGAAAAAGAAGATATATAAAAATGGTAAAACTTGCACCAGCCAATTTCTGGACAGGCGCAATAATGCCAAAATCAAACCAAAAAACAACCCAATAATACCCGAGAATACAACGAGCTGGACGGTCAATACCGCGCCACCCATTAAATCAGGGATATGGTCAAAAATGACCTGCCAATTCCAATCCATAGTATCTCTCCTCTACCCTATGGTCGATTGACTTTGAGTGGTTTGATGGTGTGTTTGACGGCTGAGCTTTTTAGCATAACGCGCCGCCGGATTGGCACGCCACTCAAGCCACATCATAAAACCGGTAATCAACATGGTCAAACCCAAATAAATAATCGCCGCTGCCATATAAAAGGTAAACGGCTGCTGTGTCGACTGCGCCGCGCGCGAGGACTGATACATGATATCTTTTAGACCGACGACTGACACCAAGGCGGTATCTTTGAGCAATACCAAAAACAAATTGCCGAGACCTGGCAGTGCAATCTGCCAGACTTGCGGCAAAGTGATACGATAAAAAGTCTGAAAAGGTCGCATGCCAATCGCTTGCGCCGCTTCTCTTTGCCCTACCGGAATCTCTTGAATGGACATGCGAAAAATTTCGGTCGCGTACGCACCAAAGGCAATTGATAACGCCATGACCCCGCCCCAAAACGCGCTAATCTCGATATAGTCGTTATAGCCGAACTTTTTGAGGATACTCATGAGCAATATCGAGCCGCCGTAATAAATAAACAGCACCAATAACAGCTCAGGGATGCCGCGCATCGTGGCAGTATAGACCGTCGCAAGCTTACGCAGCAGCCAGACATTGGACATCTTGGCGGTCGCGCCAAGCAAGCCTAACGCCATACCGATGACCAAACTGGTCAGCGCCAGCTTTATAGTGACGGTAGCGCCGCTTAGTAATAGCGCGCCAAATCCTTGTAAATCAAACACAATTATCCACTCAGTCTCTTTATATTAGCAAGTTGCAAAATATGAGTTAAAAGAATCAGCATCAATAGCTGAGCGCTGCGCATAGTCGTATGACCAACCGCATAGATGGCGGTTTTTTGCGTCATAGAGTGACGTCAGATACATACGATTTTGGCGGCGGAAATTGACACAGTAGAAATGAGCGCTGATTTTATCATATTCGCTGCCAGCTATGTTAATACTCACGCATAAAAGCGCTGCCTAAATAGATACTTATCAGGATAAATAGCCTATAAATCAGTGATATCTGATAAAAGTTGACCCTTCATAATGCATAAAATTGTGGTGATTCTTTGAGTAAGGAATCATGATAATCATTTTTAAACAAAATCGATAGGATAACAACCAGATGCGAGTAGGATAAATTTTTCTTGCTTGCCGTGCGCTTTGCACTCCAGAGGCTTCGAAAAATTTATCCCCCTCGCCCTGTATCGGTTGTAAAGTAACCCTATTATTAAAGCAAAAAAGACATCACCCTGATGGTAATGTCTTTTTGCTTTTATGACTTCACGTTTACCACTAAATATGGAAAACCGTGATTAATATAACAATGATAATAAGCGCTTATTGCGCTGCATTTTCTACCGTTGGTTCGGGTGCTACCGACTCAGTGGTTGCCGCCTTTGCTGGTACGGCAAAATATTTTTGATTGATTTTATCGTACGTACCATTGGATTTTAGATTGGCCAAAGATTTATTAATTTTGGCTTGCAAGGCTTCGTCGTTAGGACGTACAGCAATTGCAAAATTATCATTGATATCTATCTCATCGCCTTTGATGGCATAATTGCTGCCTGACGGTGAGCCAAGCCATTCAAGTGCGGGCAATTTGTCCGATATCATGGCATCAACGCGACCAGAACCCAAATCCAAAAAGGCATTACTCAAGGTATCATAAAGCTTCATATCAGCTTTTGGATAGGCATTTTCTAACCACTGCGAAGAGATGGTCGAGCGCTGGGCGGCAATAGAATGGGCATTGATATCGCTGCTATTGGCAGGATCAAAGCTGCTGTCTTTTTTGGCTAAAAATACCAAGGCATTGCTAAAATATGGATCGGTAAAAGCCACTTGCTTTGCACGCTCTGGCGTGACCGACATTGCCGCGACGATGGCATCATATTTACCCGCTTTAAGCCCAGGAATAATACCGTCCCAATCTTGCGCTATGATTTCACAAGTCATCTGCAAATCGTCACAAATAGCATTGGCGATTTCAACATCGAAGCCGCCAAGCGTGCCGTCAGCATTGGTATAGTTAAAGGGTGCATAAGCGCCTTCGGTGCCGATACGTAGTACATTATCATCGTCGCTCGCCGCGCTATTATTATCGGCCGCTTCTGACGTTTTAGTCGTATCCGAGCTAGCAGTTTCGTTGGTCTCGTTTTGACCATTACTACAGCCCGATAAAGCTAATAGTGCCGCTAAGGCTAGCATCGATTTTGTCTTTAACAAGTGCTTACTGGCGGATGAGGTAACAGAGGACGTACTAGACATAGGGGCTAAAAGAAGATGGTTGCTCATAATCATCCTTGATGTTGTTATTTGGCATTATTAATTGGCATTGGTACTTAGGAAAGTATTGTAGATGGCATAAAGCACGCTTTAATTAAAACGTGCTTTATTAAAATCAGCGCTTATCTAATAGACTATTAGAGACAACTCTATTAATTAGTCGCCGTTTCTGCTTGCTCTTCTTTAGCAATTACTGCATTGGCATCGACATTACCATCATCAACGACCACCACTTCTTTGACGCCGTCAGTCGCTACTGCTTTTTGTGCCGCCGCTGTTGAGCTAGTACCAAAATAACTGCCTGTGATTTGATCGTAAATGCCGTTTTCTTTTAGTTCAGCCAAAGCTTTATTAAACTTGGCAACCAATGGATCGCCTTTACGGAAGGCAATACCCATCGCATCATCGCTGGTGCTGATTTCTTGACCTTTGACTTCGTAGTCTTTACCAGCTTCGGTTTTTAGCCAGTCGATACCAGTGACTTTATCAGACATCATGGCGCGCACGCGACCTGAGGTTAGGTCTAGATAAGCGTTGTCTTGAGTGTCATAAAGCTTGATATCAGAGTCGGCATGTTTTTCTTGTAGATATTGTGACGCAACCGTCGAGCGCTGTGAGGCAACTGGCTGACCTTTTAGGCCATCGACGGTAATATCATCGCCTTTTTTACCAATGAGGATAATGCCAGTATGAAAGTACGGGTCGCTGAATTCTACGACTTCTTTACGCTCAGGGGTGATTGACATGCCAGCGATGGCCGCATCAAATTTCTGTGCATTTAGCCCTGGAATGAGGCCGTCCCAATCTTGCGAGATAACTTCACATTCAGCTTTCATTTGCGCACATAAGGCGTCTACCAGCTCAATCTCGTAGCCGATTAATTTGCCATTAGCGTCGGTATAGCTAAAAGGCTTATAGCTCGATTCTGTGGCGATTTTTATATGTAAAGGGGCATCGCTTGTAGCAGCGGCGTCCGTATTTTCTGTAGGCGTTGAGCTGTTGTTACAAGCAGCAAGCATCAGCATCGCTGCACTAAGGGGCGCAAGCCATAGCGCTTTTTTGCTCATTGATGAGGTCATTGAAGTGATCATAGAGGTTATTCCTTAATATATTTACCAGCCGTTATTCATCCGCAATGGTTCAGACATTGGTTAATCGGCGCTTATTGAAACCGTCTGTTGACTAATAGCTATCAGTTAAAGACTTCTCGCAAAGCGCATCAAGCAAATTACTGACCGAAGTTTTCTTGCTCAAGACGGGCAAGCTCACCGTTGCTACGGATTTCACTCAGCGCTTTATTAAAGTCGTCTTTGATTGAGTCACCTTTACGGACAGCAATGGCAATATTATCGTCGTTATCAATCTCATCACCCACGATACCAAAACCTTCTGGATTGTCCGCTAACCATGATTTGGCAGAGACTTTTTCAGCAAGTACCGCATCGCTACGACCAGATTTTAGGTCTAAGTAGGCATTGTCATAATTATCATAAAGCTTGACGGTGTTGCCGTCTTTACCTTCATAATTGTCTTGTAAATACGCGCCAGGTGTCGTAGAGCGCTGACCACCAAGCGTTAGGTTTTTAATGGATTTGGGGTCAAAGCCGCCTTTGGTATCGGTAAGCCAAACCATGGTATTGGCGAAATACGGCTCGCTGAAATCAACCTTTTCTTGACGCTCTTCAGTGATTGACATACCAGCGATGACGGCGTCGTATTTTTGCGCCAATAGTCCTGGAATAATACCGTCCCAATCTTGAGCAACGATTTCACATTTGGCTTGCATTTGCGCACATAAGGCATTGGCGACGTCGATATCGAACCCCGCCAAGCTGCCATCGGCATTGGTATAGTTAAAGGGAGGGTATGCGCCCTCAGTGGCGATACGAATGGTCTTGCCGGCCGTTTCTGCGGCAGGGGCATCAGCGTTGCTATCAGTAGCGTCATTAGCAGGCTGACTACAAGCGCCAAGCATAAGCGCAGCGGTGACGGTCATCGATGACCACAATAGGCGAGAATTCGACATCATACATTCCTTAAATTCTGATGAGGTTTTGATATAGGGTTCTGATATTTTGTTCTCTGACGTCCCTGCCAGATAAGCAAGTCAATGAACATAAAGACATAAGCAGACGCCAGTTGCGACTGCCTATAAACCTTTTGATAATACCTGACTCAAATATCAAAAACAAACGTTTTGCATACCAACTGTGATTATTCGGTAATAAAAAGACTAAGAAAATTTAGGCCAAGAAAATTACTGAGGGCAACTTTTGTATCACAAGCGTTTTAGGTTTTTTGACATTCAACCAAACACCTGTCAAACACTCGCTTCTAGTTTTGACGATGTGATGCCATAAAGTCTTTAACGCGCTCAGATTTTGGATGATCAAATACCTGTTCAGGCGTACCAATCTCTTCGATGATACCTTGATGCAAGAACACCACTTTGCTTGATACCTCACGGGCAAAACGCATCTCGTGGGTAACAATCAGCATGGTACGCCCCTCTTCGGCAAGCTCACGCATGACCGCGAGCACCTCATTGACCAGTTCAGGGTCAAGTGCGGAGGTTGGTTCATCAAATAATAACACCTGTGGCTGCATAGCAAGGGCGCGCGCTATCGCCACACGCTGACGCTGACCGCCCGATAAATTCGCCGGATAAGCGTCTTTTTTATCGAGCAGACCCACTTTATCGAGCAGCTTTTCTGCATCGCTAATTGCTTGATCTTTTTTAATTTTTAAGACTTGCGTTGGTCCTTCGATGATATTTTGCAAAATGGTCTTATGCGGCCACAAGTTAAAGTTTTGAAACACAAAGCCCACGCGCGCGCGTAAGCTCTCTAATTGCTTGATATCTGCCGCTTGTAATTCGCCTGATTTGGCAGGCTTTAGCATCAGCTCATCATTGCCGATGATGATACGCCCCTGATTGGGTTTTTCGAGCAAGTTAATACAGCGCAGCAAGGTTGACTTACCGGAGCCAGACGAGCCTAAAATAGAGATAACGTCGCCATCATAAGCAGTTAGAGACACCCCTTTTAGCACCGCCAACGAGCCGTAGCTTTTATGGACATCTTGTAAATCTAAGGCGATAGGCCGAGTCGGATTCTTTGCAGTATCAAGCATGGTTTAGCAGACTTCCAATAAATATGAGTGAAAACATGAATAAAAAAATGCGCCATTGTCGCCTATAATGCGATAAAAAGGCAAACCCTGCCCCTTCAATTATTAAAGGTCATTAGAGTTTGACAGAATAATTTATTGCCGATAAAAAAATACTCAAAACGGCGCTCAGCTTAGATAACTCTAGCTAAGTAGCGCGGTATTCTTTTTAAAAGGAATCAACGACAAAATAAGGCCCATAACGCATAGTCAGTTATGGGCCTTATTTTATCATCTTAACGCCGCTAGCGCTGTTTTATCTGCTAAATAGTCAGTCGACGCTTGCAAGCGGCATTTAACAAGCTCAACTAGTAAGTCGAAATGTGCTCTTCGCTTTCAGTACCATCGAGGACTTCTGCATCATCAGCAGTTGCTACCGCGACATCATCATTCTCGCTAACGGCCATCCCGTCATTAGCATCGGCACTTGCAACCGCGACATCATCCGTGCTGTTTGCTGTTGCCACGCCGGTAGCGTTATTTTCTACTGGCGTCTGCGCGTCAGCGGTTGGTTCAACATCCATTGGCGCTTCGTCTTTTTTGCCGCAGGCGCTGACACTTAATGCTGCTGCTACTAAGCCTACTGTGAGCCAGTTTTTATAGGTTTTATTTTTAATAGCCATTTTTTTCTCCATAATGAGTCTTTAGTTTATTAATCTTTATAAAATTCATCACTTTATTGCATCAGCCAATTGCTATGTCTTTCATTGATAACGTATGAGATAGCGTATGAATTGACCGTCTTAGCGCCCACTATACTCACGATTGACCACGACTACCTTAGCAGTTGCAGCGCAGTTCTGTTAAAAATACGTAACAGACAGCATACTTTTTTATCTCCCATTACTTATAAACGCTATAAAAAGTTAAAAACCTTAAAATACAACATAAGAAAACTCCGCAGTGCTTGCTAAACGGTAGTTATTCACAAAATCGACTTTACTATCGTCCTCATCTCCTCTATGTTAAATAGCAGAGCGCCATTAGAGCGCTAAACGATATTTTTTAGATTATTGATGATAAAAGGACGTTAATTTATGACGCAATCGAATACCACAGATGTAACCGCCTATATGCGGACGGTCGGTAAGCAAGCGCGCGCGGCATCACGAGCATTAGCTGCGGCCAATACTGGCGATAAGAATTCGGCGCTGATGGCAATCTATGATGCGTTAAAAAGCGCCAAAGCTGATATTTTAGCGGCCAATAAAATCGATATGGATAAGGGGCAAAAAAACGACTTGGACGCTGCCTTACTCGATCGTCTAGAGCTAAACGATGCACGCTTCGATGGTATGCTGCAAGGGTTAAAAGACGTGGCGGCATTGCCTGACCCTATCGGTGAAGTGACCGACATGACTTATCGTCCATCAGGTATTCATTTAGGCAAAATGCGTGTGCCACTCGGGGTAGTCGGGATGATTTATGAGTCGCGTCCCAACGTTACCTTGGAAGCGGCTTCGCTGGCGCTAAAATCTGGTAACGCTATTATCTTGCGCGGTGGTTCTGAAGCCTTTGAGTCCAATCAAGCGATTGCCAAATGTATCTTACAGGGTTTAAAAAAGGTCGGTCTTTCTGAGCATAGCGTACAAGTGTTAGAAACCACTGACCGCGCTGCTGTTGGCGAGCTGATTACCATGACGGACTATGTCGATGTGATCGTACCACGCGGCGGTAAAGGTTTGATTGAACGTATCAGCCGCGATGCCCGCGTCCCTGTGATTAAGCATTTAGATGGTAATTGTCATACCTTTATCGATAGCGATGCCGATGCAGACACGGCGATTAAAGTCAGCGTCAATGCCAAAACTCACCGCTACGGTACTTGTAATACCATGGAGACGCTGTTGGTCGATAAAAATGTCGCCGATGAGTTATTGCCAAAGATTGCTGAAGCCATCGTAACAGCCGATGACGCCATGCAACTGCGCCTCGATGAGAAGTCACAGGCGATTTTAAATGACAATGCTACCCTGCAAGGTCATTTATCGGCAGCCACCAGCGAGGACTGGGACACCGAATATCTTGCGCCTATCTTGGCAGTTAAGGTGGTAGCGGGTATCGACGAGGCGATTGAACATATCAATACTCACGGCAGCCACCATACCGACGTCATCATTACCGACAACTATACCAAGTCGCAGCGCTTTATCCGCGAAGTCGATTCGGCAAGCGTGATGATTAACGCCTCGAGCCGTTTTGCCGATGGCTTTGAGTACGGACTTGGGGCGGAAATCGGTATCTCAACTGATAAAATCCATGCCCGTGGACCGGTTGGGCTTGAGGGTTTAACCTCGCAAAAATGGATTGTTTACGGTCACGGCGAAACACGCGCCTAGGGCATCAGTGCTGCACTATAATTTATTGCCTAATTCGAGTATAATCTTAAATAACGTCAGCTTAATTGCTGGCGTTTTTTTATTATTGATAAATATGCTATATATGGCATATAAAAATTATTTTGCTGAATAGAACCACGCTATAGGAAGCCGTGCCCATGCAAAGTGGCAAAATTAAACACTGGAATGCTGACAAAGGCTATGGCTTTATCGAAGTAGACAATCAAGGTGAAGATGTCTTCTTTCATATCAGCAGCGTGCGCTTATCGCGGCCGATAAGCGAGGGTCAACGTGTCTATTTTAACAGTCAGCGTAATGATAAAAACCAATTACGCGCAACCGAAGTCACCGCTAACGAATTAAGTATTTTAGAAACGGCAGACTCAAAAACACCGCTAGCAAATTCAACCAAACAACACGCAAAAAATACGCATAAAAATAACGCTAGCTATCATCGAAAAAACCAGTCAAAAAACAATCAAAGCAGTCAACATAAAAAAAGCGGTTTTTCTACCCTATTGAGTTTTATCGCGCTGTTTGCCATGGCGGTCTACTTCTTTGGCGATTTAACCTCCAGTTTTTTTGCAGACAGCACGCCAGCAACGTCTATAACGCAGACAGCTCCTAAAACCTCTAGCCCTGATACAGCGGCCACAGCAGCTATCACGGGTGACGCGCAAATTGACCAAACACTGGCGCTGATTCAGCAAGGTGGCCCGTTTCCTTATCCGAATAAAGATGGCACCACCTTTTATAATCGCGAAGGCAAATTGCCTGCCCAGTCGCAAGGCTATTATCGCGAATATACCGTGCCGACGCCCGGCGTTTCGCATCGCGGCGCACGGCGTATTGTCACCGGCGGTCATCCGCCAACCGTCTATTATTTGACCGTCGACCATTATGATAGCTTCCGACAATTACAGGTGAGATGATATGAGCCAAGCTATTTACTATATTAATAAAAACAACATTAATCAAAACAACATTAATCAAAACAACATTAATCAAAACGGCGTTGACCAAAACAGTATCAAGCAAAATAACATCAATCAAAGCGACTCTTCCCTCATTGACAGCATTCCTGAGCAAGCGCTTAACATTCCCATTGGCGATGTCTTGGATAAAGAAACACTACTAAATAGCTTAGCGAAAGTAGCCAATTTTCCCGACTATTTTGCCCATAATTGGGACAGCGCTTGGGACTGTTTAACCGATAGTGATATTACTCACCTCACACTTTACTTAAATGGGATAGAGAAAATTAACAGCGAGGACTTTAATGCCTTTAAGCGCCTGATCGAAGACGCCTATAAAGATTTTGGCAAACCGCAATTATGGATTATTGAGGCGTCAGACGATACCTACGAATAGCAAAACGAGCAGAACCTAAATTCGAGATAAAACTGGCTTTATCTCGAATTTAGGTGAATTCATATTTAGAGAAAGGATGAACTTATGGAAGTAACATTAAACGGATATTACACCCTAATTTTTGCCACATTGGTGCTGCTATTAGGGCGCTTTTTGGTGAAGAAAATTAAGTTTTTGGAAGACTTTAATATCCCAGAACCCGTGGCTGGTGGCTTGATTGCTGCTGTAATTGTTTATGCCCTTAATTTGATTTGGGGTTATAGCTTTAACTTCCACCAAGGACTACAAACAGCAACCATGCTGATGTTTTTTGCCTCTATCGGACTTAGTGCCGATTTTGGACGGCTGAAAGCAGGTGGTACACCTTTATTAATTTTCACTATCGTCGTCTCGGTCTTTATTATTTTACAAGACGTGGTTGGGGTAGCGATGGCCAGCGTATTGGGTCTTGATCCACTGCTTGGCTTGGTGACTGGCTCTATCGCCCTAACAGGCGGCCATGGTACCGCAGGCGCGTGGGGCGTTGTATTAGAAGAACAGTACAATGTGGTGGGTGCTACTACCCTTGGCATTGCCGTTGCTACCTATGGTTTGGTTGCAGGTGGTCTGGTTGGTGGTCCTGTTGCACGCCGATTGATCAATAAAATGGGGCTTAAACCCACCCCTGTTAATCCCAATCAAAGCGACGTTGAAAAGCTTGCTGGCAAGCAGTCGTTATATAGTACCAAACATAGCGAAGATGGCGATCATCGCCATGAAGAGATGTTTGAAAAACCTGACAATATCCGTCTGATTACCGCCTCTTCAACGATTGAGTCATTGGCTTTGTTTGCAGGGGCGTTGGCGTTTGCAGACATCATGACATTGGTTGCAGCAGATACCGCGTTTGAGCTGCCTACCTTCGTTTGGGCATTAGCAGGCGGCGTAATTATCCGTAATGCTTTAACCATGGTGTTCAATTTTGATATGTTCGACCGTGCTATCGATGTGATTGGTAATGCGTCATTAAGTCTATTTTTAGCCATGGCGCTGCTATCGCTAAAACTATGGGAGCTGACAGATTTGGCGGGTCCTGTATTGATTATCTTGGTCGTGCAGACTTTAGTCATGATTGGTTATGCTTATTTTGTTACCTTTAGAGTCATGGGTAAAGACTATGATGCCGCTGTTTTGGCAGCTGGACACTCTGGTTTTGGTATGGGCGCCACACCAACGGCTATTGCCAATATGCAGGCAGTGACCGATCGCTACTTGCCATCACCGAAAGCGTTTTTGATTGTACCAATGGTTGGTGCCTTCTTTGTCGATATCGTTAACGCGACTATTTTGCAGATATTTACCAAATTACCGTTTTAAGATATTGAAGTAACGTAGTTAGATTAAAAGGAATAAGGCTGAACTACGATAATGTAGCTCAGCCTTTTTATTTATTATTCAACCTTACCAAAAATTCTTTTGAACTAATTTATATTATTGCGTTAAGAAATTGATGTGAAGGAAAATAAGGTTATTAGGTTATTAGGTTATTAGGTTATTACAAGAAAATGTAGGAATACTATTGGATGGCTTAAAGCACTATAATAGCCTCTATAATATAAAAAATATTTTAAGAGAGCATTGAATTATGTATTACCATATTATTCTAAACCTTGATGATAAATATCACAAAAATGCATGGGACAAGACTGAAATTAAGTCAGATATCAGCGAATTACGAAGTGTTATAGAAAAATTTGTAGAACCTTATCAAACCGGAAAGCCTATCTTAATCAATGGCCGCACTATACCCATAGAGCAGGTAGAACGTCTACGAATTTTTTCAAGTGAAATATCCAGTAATATTTTGGAACATAATCAAGAATTAAAAAGAGAAGCTAGGGATAGGAATTCTAGTGTAGTCGCAATAGGCTTTTATTTTAATGATTTAGAAACAGCGATTCTACAAGAGAAAGAGATTACAGACGAGCTTATAACCTATGCAAAAGGTACAAAGAAGAATGAATTAAATGCAGAAGCTGATATGAAAACAAACTCTCCAACTAAAGTATTTATTGTTCATGGTCACGATGATGCATTAATAAATGAAGTTAAAGCGTTTTTACTATCTCAGTCAATCGAACCTATTATACTTAGGGAACAGCATGATGCTAGCATTACTATAATAGAAAAATTAGAGCGCTATACTAATAATCCTTCTATCGGTTTTGGTATAGTTTTATATACTGCTGATGATAAGGGACAAGCCATTGGAGAAGATGACTATCAATTTAGAGCTAGGCAAAATGTAGTTTTTGAGCACGGATTATTGATCGGATTATATGGCCGAGAAAAGGTGGTGAGCTTAGTGAAGAGAGAGGCTCACATTGAATTACCAGGTGATGTAAACGGCGTTATTTATACTGAATATGGTTCAGGTGATTGGCGGCTAAGTGTTGCACACATGTTAGATAAGTCTAATTACAAGATTGATTACAGAAAAATTACTTAAGTTACCAGTGTGAGTTAAAATTATGCTCAATACCATTTTTAATTCTGATATTAGTTTAAAGTAGAATCAGATCCAACAAATTTAATAGTATATACATTGCTTGAGCCACAAAAAAACCGCCTAGCCATTAAGCTAAGCGGTTTTTTATATCTAACTGTTAAAACTAAGCATTTAAAAACTACTGGTTCTTTTCGTAAACTGGTAACTCTTTACAGATCGCTTCTACTTTGCTGCGTACTTCAGCAGCAACTTTTTCATCACCGCGGCTATCTAGCACGTCACAAATCCAACCAGCCAAGTCGCCAGCTTGTGCTTCGTTAAAGCCGCGCGTGGTAATCGCTGGCGTACCGATACGGATACCTGAGGTAACAAATGGCGATTTTGGATCGTTTGGTACGGCGTTTTTATTCACGGTAATGTGCGCATCACCAAGCCATTTATCGGCTTCTTTACCCGTCATTTCTTGCTTGACTAGGCTGATAAGCATCAAGTGATTTTCAGTACCGCCAGAGATGATCTCATAGCCGCGGTCTTGAATCACTTTTGCCATTGCTTTGGCGTTTTTAACCACTTGCTGCTGATAAGTTTTGAAGTTATCTTCTAAGGCTTCTTTAAAGCAAACCGCTTTTGCCGCAATAACGTGCATGAGCGGGCCACCTTGGTTACCAGGGAATACGGCAGAATTTAGCTTTTTCGCCAATTCTTCATCACGTGCTAAAATCATACCTGAACGTGGGCCACGCAAGGTTTTGTGCGTGGTAGTCGTGACCACATCGGCAAATGGTACTGGGTTTGGGTAAACACCGCCCGCGACCAAACCAGCTACGTGAGCCATATCTACTAAAAGGTACGCACCAACTTCATCAGCGATATCACGGAAACGCTGCCAATCGACCACTTGCGAATAGGCTGAGAAACCAGCAATAATCATCTTAGGCTTGTGCTCTTTTGCCAAACGCTCAACTTCGTCATAATTGATCAGACCAGTTTCTTCAACCAAACCATACTGTACGGCGTTGTAGTTTAGACCTGAGAAGTTGATATGCGCGCCATGTGTCAAGTGACCACCAGCGTCTAGGCTCATGCCAAGGACGGTGTCATTGGCGTCTAATAACGCTAAGAAAACAGCCGAGTTTGCTTGGCTACCAGAATGCGGCTGAACGTTGACGTATTCTGCACCAAACAATTCTTTTGCACGGTCGATGGCCAATTGTTCGACCACATCAACGTGCTCACAACCACCATAATAACGCTTACCAGGATAGCCTTCAGCGTATTTATTGGTCAGGTCAGTGCCTTGGGCTTCCATCACTGCTTGTGAGCAGTAGTTTTCTGAAGCGATAAGCTCGATGTGGTTTTCTTGACGCACGCTTTCAGCGGCCATGGCTTCAGCAAGTACTGGATCAAACTCTTTGATAGAAATATCTTTAAACATAGTGATGTCCTAGGTAGTGGCTATCGTTAATGGTGATGCTCATTGAAAAGAGGCGAGTAATAAAAGAAGGTAAAATTGGCAAGCGCAGGCAATTGGCCTGTTAAAAACTTGTCCAAATCAGCAATAAAATCGGTGCGCAGAAGGGCATCGACATCATCGCTATAGCTTAAGTGTAGCATGAAACTTTGTGCGATGAGCGCAAAAAAATCTCACGGAAAGCTGAGAGATTTAAATGGCGTTATTAGAGAAATAAATGCGCAATAAAATAAATGACTTACTGATTTTGTATATCAGCTTTTATTGTAATTATTTAATCACTCTTGGACAAAAACGCTGCTAAAAAAGTCTCACTAATCAGGATTTTACGCCCGTACCAGTCATATAGCGTCTGCCGTTGCCAGCCGTCTGCCGTCTTTTCGATAGAACGTTGATTGGGTAAAGTACGGCGGCGCTTAAACAACACATAGCCAATCGGCGTACTTTTTAGCTGCTGTAAACGGCGAGCGCGCCCCTTCAAACTTACTAGCGGGAAAATGCTTTGTGCTTGTACCCATGGCTGCTCATTATCGCCATATAGCTGCGACTCGCGTACCCACGCCAATAACGGACGGTTTAACGCCGCGCCTTGCAAACCCAATTGCTTTTTTTGTGCTAAGGATAATAACCGATAGCCTTCAAAACTGCGCTCGACGCGTAACGGCTGCCCTGCTTTTACTTCGAGCATGGCCGTCAGCGACCCTTCGGTATTGAGAAAATCTACTAGCTCAGTGGGAGCGGATGATGGAGCAGAATGAGAAAAATGAGGAGTCATAGTTTACAGCTGATAGAAAAGTATTAGGTAGGAAGTCATTGGGCAAAGATTAGCAAAAAAATGATCGAGGATTAATCAGTACTATCAAACGTCGGCATATTATCAATATTAAAGGGCAATGCTGCAAAGGCTTGCTTGCGATATTGCGCCATATGCATGCGGTCTTTTAGGCAAAAATTACTAATCGCTGGGACAAAACGCCCATCGTAAATACGGTGCAACGAGTGAGTTTTGGTCGGAACAAAACCTCGGACTAATTTGTGCTCACCTTGGGTGCCGGGGTCAAAATACGTCAAACCTTGCTCAATCGCAAACTCGATACCTTGATAATAACACAGCTCAAAGTGTAGGCTATCATACTCAGCAAGCGCGCCCCAATAACGACCATAAAGCGTGGCGTTTTGGCTATTGGGTTTATCATAAAAAAACAAACTGCTAGCGATAATTTCACCATTGGCATCAAGTGCTTGTGCCAGCATCAAATGCTTAGGCATGCTAGCAGCCAGTCTTTTAAAAAAATCTAGCGTGAGATAAGGCTGCTGCCCACGTACCGCGTAGGTCATCACATAACAACGATAAAACGTCTGCCAATCCTCTGCAGTGATAGCAACCCCGCATTTACGCTGGCAAGAGATGCCTTGCTCGGCAACTTTACGCCGCTCAGCACGCACGGTTTTGCGTTTTTTGGCTCTAAAGGTTGCCAAAAATGCCTCGAAGTCGGCAAATTGTTTATTGTTTTGACTGACATTTTTATTTTGCCATAAAAACTGGCAGCCCTGCCGCTCAAGTATCGGTAGCTCAATCGGTTCTACTGTACCGCTATTTTTTTGATTATTAAGCGCCATTTCTATATCGATATCAGTCGGCATTGCTGTATTGGCAATAGCTACCATCTCAGACGTTGCAAACAAACCATGCCAGCTAGAGGCCTCTACTTGCTGGGCGATATCATCAACGCCTGCGATAGCTGTCTTTAAAATATCCGCATTTAGCGCCTCACCTTCTGCTAGCCACAGACGCTGGCCAGTCACGGGTGTATAAGGCGCGCTAGTCACCAAACGCGGATAATAATCAAGACCATACTGCGCATAAGCTTGTGCCCACGCATGGTCAAAGACGAACTCGCCTTGATGATGCCCTTTAATAAAAACAGGCATAACGGCAATAGGCTGCCCTATTGGTTCTGAAGTAAGCGCTGGCTGCGCAGCATTACTTTTATCATCATTCGCATTATTATCAATAACGCCATCTGTCTCATTTGGCCGATGGATTAAGACATAAATCGGCAACCAACCTGCTTGCTCACCAATTGCGCCTGTATCACTAAGTGCTTGCCAAAACTCAAATGTCATAAAAGGCGTATCTGGCGTTTGCCAACGCGCCATATCCTGCCAGCTATTATCACTGAGTAACGCATATTGTAAATTCATCATCACCACACTATTTTTAGAATTTATTATTAAGCTCATTGGTTTTATCGTTTAGCCTAGCAAATATCAGCGCTTTTGCTGTCACAATTTGCAAAAAACCAGAAGTTATCTAGCGCTAAAATACTTTTATGAAGAAGGGTTATCAACAAAGGCGCATAAAAATGCCCTACGGACAGATTACTAAGTCTTTTATTGATGGAGCGCAGGATTGGGTTTTGCTAGCGTTAGTGTGTTAAAAACAGATAATTTGAAGTATGTAGACTATTTCAACGTCGATAAGCCGATCATTTCAAAAACAAGCTTACAAAAGTAAAAATGGCACTAAAAGCGCGCTAATTACACGCAAAAGATGATATTGAGGGCGAGGACTGGTAGAATAAGGCTATTATTAGCTTAATATAATTCAGATACATAGGGTATGAGCGAAAATAGTATACTTAGTTCAATATACAACATTGACATCATATCAGATTTATAGTGGATCAACTATAATATAGCGTCAGCCATTCGCGCTCAGATCATTGTAAATCATGAGTATTGAGTCGCTGGTTTGCATAACTTTTTAACTAAGGTCTTTTGAGTGTGACCTTTTATAATGTTTTATAATCACTCTTTAATAAAGCTGGTACTTGATCGAGCGCCTGCTTTATAGAGACGAATAAACATAAATGGCTGGCGACGAAACTTTTCTCGCCGTCATACTCGCTCAAGAATGGCGATAAAAGACGACTGATGTATTTGAACCTCGAACCAACCCCGTAGACCATTATGGTATAAGGGCTGTATAAAGCTATTAAATGATACCGCAGCCTTATTAACCTCATTAATGACAACAAGGAATAATCTACTAACATGTCAAAAATTATTTATACAAAAACTGACGAAGCCCCAGCGCTTGCCACCTTATCATTTTTGCCGATTGTAAAAGCATTTGCCCAGACAGCAGGCGTCGACGTTGAAACCAGTGATATCTCGGTCGCGGCGCGTGTGTTGGCTGAATTTCCAGAATACTTAACCGAAGAGCAGCGCGTTCCAAATAACTTAGAAGCGCTTGGTAAATTGACTCAAGATCCAAACGCCAATATCATCAAACTACCAAATATCAGTGCTTCTGTACAGCAGCTAAAAGCGGCTATCAAAGAGCTACAAGCTAAAGGCTACGCGATTCCTGACTTTCCAGACGAGCCAAAAAACGCAGAAGAAGAAGAAATCCGTCGCCGTTATGGCAAAAGCTTAGGCAGCTCGGTCAACCCTGTATTACGTGAAGGTAACTCAGACCGCCGCGCGCCAAAAGCAGTCAAAAACTACGCGCGTAAACATCCGCACTCGATGGGCGAATGGAAGCAGTGGTCACAGACTCACGTTTCGCACATGCATAGCGGCGACTTTTATGACGGCGAGCAATCGATGACCTTGGATAAAGCGCGTACCGTGCGTATGGAGCTGTTGCTCGAAGACGGTACGACCAAGGTATTAAAACCAAAGATTGCCTTACTTGATAAAGAAGTCATCGACTTGATGTTTATGAGCAAAAAAGCGCTGCTTGAGTTCTATGAGCGTGAAATGGAAGATTGCCGCGAAGCCGGTATTTTATTCTCATTACATGTAAAAGCCACAATGATGAAGGTATCACACCCTATCGTCTTCGGTCACGCGGTGCGTATTTATTATAAAGACGCTTTCCAAAAACATGGCGCGTTATTTGATGAGCTAGGTATCAACGTCAATAACGGTATGGCAAGCTTGTACGAAAAAATCACCGAATTGCCAGCCAGCTTACGTGAAGAGATTGAGCGCGATCTCCATGCCTGCCAAGTACATCGTCCGCGTCTAGCGATGGTTGATTCTTCAAAAGGCATTACCAACTTCCATTCTCCAAGTGACGTGATTGTTGATGCGTCTATGCCGGCGATGATTCGTAACGGCGGTAAAATGTGGGGCGCTGATGGTAAATTATATGACTGTAAAGCGGTCATGCCTGAATCGACCTTTGCGCGTATTTACCAAGAAATGATTAATTTCTGTAAATGGCATGGTAACTTTGACCCAACCACCATGGGTACAGTACCAAACGTTGGTTTGATGGCGCAAAAAGCGGAAGAATACGGCTCGCACGACAAAACCTTTGAATCTAGCGACAATGGTATCGCGCGTATTGTCGATATCGACTCAGGCGAAGTTTTACTTGAGCAGCGTGTTGAAAAAGGTGATATCTGGCGCATGTGTCAGACCAAAGATGCCCCTATCCAAGACTGGGTGAAGCTTGCTGTTCGCCGTGCGCGCGAATCAGATACGCCGGTTATTTTCTGGCTCGACCCATACCGTCCGCACGAAAACGAGCTGATTAAAAAGGTAAAAACCTACCTAAAAGATCATGACACCAACGGTCTGCACATCGAAATCATGTCACAAGTTCGCGCCATGCGTTATACCCTAGAGCGCGTTGCCCGTGGTTTAGATACGATTTCTGCGACTGGTAATATTTTGCGTGATTATCTGACTGATTTGTTCCCGATTTTAGAATTGGGCACCAGTGCGAAAATGCTATCAGTTGTGCCACTAATGAAAGGCGGCGGTTTGTTCGAAACAGGTGCAGGCGGTTCAGCACCGAAGCACGTACAGCAGCTGCTTGAAGAAAACCACCTACGTTGGGATTCTCTCGGTGAGTTCCTAGCCTTGACCGAATCTTTAGAGCATTTGGCGAAAAATGATGATAATGCCAAAGCGAAAGTATTGGCAGACGCCCTTGATAGAGCCACCGAAACACTACTGTTAAATGACAAATCGCCATCACGTAAAACTGGCGAGCTTGATAACCGTGGTAGTCATTTCTATCTGGCAAAATACTGGGCAGAAGAACTGGCTGCTCAAGATGAAAATAGCGAGCTAAAAGCACAGTTTGCGCCGCTGGCACAAAAACTTGAAGAAAATGAAGCCGCTATCGTTGAGCAGCTAAATGAAGTTCAAGGTAAGTCGATGGATCTAAAAGGCTACTATTTAGCAGATGAAGCGTTGGCTGAAAAAGCCATGCGTCCAAGTCCGTTATTCAACGAAGCTATTGCTTCATTGTCATAAATGCTTCGTTGCAAATAAAACCCAAGCTGGCTGAACAAGTCTTGTTAACGTCAGTTTAAAACAAACGCCCCAATAGTCCTAGGCTATTGGGGCGTTTTTATGGCTTCCGTGCTGCTTAAAGCGTTCAAAGCAAACACCTACACCAATGTCTTATATAAAGCGCCCTACTGCTACGGTTAGATGACGCTAATGTTAAAATTATTTTTGAGCATTTACTGGGCCTAAGACTCAGCATAATACTGAGCGTATGGATGACATCTTATGATACTAGAAAAAATAACAACCGCCAGAGGGACTCTTTTTATTTATATCCTCACTGGCAGTATATGGTATTTACTGACGCATTTTTTACCGGACAATAGGTGGCGCGATATATTTACTATCGGCCTTGCCTTCTTGTTTTGCGGGATTTTTATGTGGTCGCTTTTTAGCACCTTGCAGCGCATCTATGGCGATGATGGCAATTTATGGAAAGAGCTTGCGATGACAACGCTTAATGTCTTTTTATTTTTGCTTACCTTTTCGGCACTTTATTACGAAGTCGGCATCGTCGACACCACGCTCGACGGCAATCCCATTTCGCAAGATTTTTGGGCGTGCTGCTACTATGCTGTCGTCACTTTCACTTCAACAGGCTATGGTGATTTTCGGCCACAAGGCATGACTCGGGTTTTTGCAAGTTTACAGGCGTTGATTGGCTACTTAGTGCTCGGTTTAATGGCTTCAACCAGCTTATCGGTGGTTAAATGGACAGCGAATGGTAGCGGTAAAAGTCGTGGTAAAAATGACAGCTAAACTTATTCTTCAATAATCAGTATAAAAACCATAAGCACAAAAAAACCATCTATAAAAATATAGATGGTTTATTGTTTGCGCTATAAATTATAAAATCACCTGCTATAAAGCCCTTACGCATCCATATGCTTAATAATGGCTTTGCCAAACTCCGAGCTACTGAGCAAAATGGCATCTGGCATCAAGCGCTCAAAGTCATAAGTGACGGTTTTATTTTTAATCGCGCCTTTGATACCTGCGATAACAAGGTCAGCCGCTTCTATCCAGCCCATATCACGCAGCATCATCTCTGCCGATAGAATCAACGAACCTGGATTGACCTTATCTTGACCAGCATATTTAGGCGCTGTGCCGTGGGTAGCTTCATAAACAGCGATTGAGCCGCCCTTATTGGCACCCGGCGCGATACCGATACCGCCAACTTCAGCAGCAAGCGCATCAGAGATATAATCACCGTTTAAGTTCAAGGTTGCAACGACTGAGTACTCAGCAGGGCGCATCAGGATTTGCTGCAGAAAAGCATCAGCTATGACGTCTTTGATAATAATGTCATTACCAGTTTTTGGATTTTTCATCGTCATCCAAGGTCCACCATCGAGCAGCTCCGCACCAAAACGTTCAGCGGCAAGCTCATAGCCCCATTCTTTAAACGCGCCTTCGGTAAACTTCATGATATTACCTTTGTGCACGAGAGTGACGCTCGGTAAGTCATTATCGATTGCATGCTGGATAGCTTTACGTACCAAACGCTGCGAGCCTTCTTTTGATACAGGCTTGATGCCGATACCGCAGTCATCTGAAAAACGGATTTTGGTTACGCCCATCTCTTCCTTTAGGAATTTAATGACTTTTTTGGCGTCATCACTGCCCGCTTTCCACTCGATACCGGCATAAATATCTTCTGAGTTTTCGCGGAAAATCACCATATCGGTCAGCTCTGGGCTATGTACAGGACTTGGCACACCTTCAAACCAACGTACGGGACGCTGACAGACGTACAGGTCAAGCTCTTGCCGTAGCGCGACGTTTAATGAGCGCATACCGCCGCCAACTGGCGTGGTCAGAGGCCCTTTAATGCTTATGACATACTCGCGCAAAATCTCTAGCGTTTCGGTCGGCATGTATTCGCCATCATAGATTTTAGATGCCTTTTCGCCGCAATAAACTTCCATCCAAACGATCGATTTTTTGCCTTTGTAGGCTTTTGATACGGCGGCATCGACCACTTTAATCATCACCGGCGTGATATCAACACCAATGCCATCACCTTCGATAAAGGGGATAATCGGATGATTAGGGACGTTTAGGGACAAATCAGCGTTGACGGTTATTTTTGCGCCGTCTCTTGGGACGATAACTTTATCATAGGGCATGGGGTCAAACTCCTTTTATATTTATATATTGGTTGCGCCAGTTTCCTTGGCGCTCTGTTATGCTAGCTAAAATATTTTGGCTTTAAAATGGCATTATGCTAGCGAGTTACGTATTAATAATTTACGTAAAATGCCGATACGCCAATAGGTTTAAAAGTATGTTAGATAATCGTTTTAAAAATCATATTTTTTGCCATTATTTCTATGACTAAAGCGCCGAAATTGCGTAAAGCAAAAATGTTGATTTTTATAATCTCTATCAGATTAATGACATTAAAATATCACCATTTACCTTCAATAGTGTACTAACATAAAAACATGACTGATAATTTTTCTTTTGCATACGTCAGTTTTACCAATCAATATTATAAATACCACAATATGAACAGGGTTATTTAATATCTCGTTTATTGTTATTGTTATTATTACGTTTGCTTATCTGAGTTATTTTTTAGCAACAGTCGGCTTTTTACTTTTGCGTAAAATCGACTTAAACTGCCATGCGTGTGCGTGCCACCGATTAGCAACCAATTTATTGTTAGGAAATGCCATTTTATGTCGACCTCTAGCTTAGTTTTATTCAACAAACCTTACGGCGTCCAAAGTCAATTTCGTGATGACAGCAATAATGACCACACCACTCTATCGCAATATTTCACTGACAAATCGCTGCGCGTTGCCGGCCGACTTGATGCAACCTCAGAAGGCTTGTTGATTTTGACCAGTGACGGACGGGTAAATAAAGCCATTACTCAGCCGCCGTCAGCCAAGAACTTCGCCCAAAACAAGCAAAAACAAGGGAAGACTTATTTGGTACAAGTCGAAGGTTTGGTAAGCGCGGCTCAACTAGAGCAATTGGCGGCGGGAGTACATTTAAAAGATGGCAAAACCTTGCCAGCAGTTGCACGACTGGTTGAGGAAGGTGATTTGCCGATTGACTTATGGCAACGAAATCCGCCCATTCGCGAGCGTAAAAACGTGCCAACGTCATGGCTAATGCTAACTATTTATGAGGGCAAAAATCGCCAAGTCAGACGCATGACCGCCCATGTTGGACTGCCTTGCTTGCGTCTGATTCGTTGGTCGGTGGCAGGATTTGAGCTTGGTTCGCTTGGCGTTGGTGAGTTTGTGCGTATTCACCTAAATAGTGAGCGCTGTCGGCAGTTAGGAATTGTCGATTAGATTAGCGTGGCAAATTAAACCTTATCCGCTTATATGAGCCAATTTTGCTCTGATTTAAATATTACGACTTATTAAACGGCGTGTCTCGAACGCGTAAGGTTTATTTGTTAAGATGCAAAACTGCGCTGACTTGCCAACCTTGCCGTATTTTCGCGTTTTATATCGGTTTAAATTTGGCCATTATTTATCTTGCTTTCTGTCTTATTCTTCGTTGAGCCTGTTTTCTGTTTTTTTTGATAGTAAGGATATATCATGATTGCCTCTCGTCATTTTGCTTTGTTTGCTACCAGTGTGGCTACTACCCTGCTGCTAATCGCCTGCCAGCCAGCAACTGAGGATAATGAGGTAATGCCAATAGAAGAGGCCACTCAAGCCACTAATGAACCATCTGAAACAGCTCCCGAGGATGCTCACGCTGGGCACGACGTCGCTGCCAATGATGTTACAGTAAACGCTGAAAAAATGTCAGATATGCTGAAAGACTATACAAAGTCAATGATCAGTATGCATAATGAAATGATGGTTGGTATGGGTTATAACGATCCTGATACCGCCTTTGCTAAAGGCATGCTCGGCCATCATCGCGGCGCGGTAGATATGGCAAAAATCGAGCTAAAGTACGGCACTGATGAAACCATGCGTAAACTTGCACAAGACATCATCGACTCGCAGCAGCTTGAGATTGATATTCTTAATAAATGGCTCGCAAGCCATCCTGATGCGCCCAAACCAAAACCCAATACCGAAGCCATGCAAGAAGCGTATGTAAAGGGAACGAATACCATGCATAGCGATATGATGCTCGGTATTGCTGAGCCTGTCGCTGATATGGCATTTGCGCGCGGTATGCTGCCGCATCATATTGGCGCAGTAGACATGGCAAAAGTGCAACTCCAATACGGTACCGATGAAGAAATGCGCAAATTGGCACAAGACATTATCGATGCTCAGCAGCCTGAGATTGAGTTGATACAAAACTGGATTGCGGCAAATAAAGTGCCTGATACCGCGACTATCAATAGTGATGACACCGTTATCAATGATGAAGCAATTGATAAAGAAGCAATCAAAGAAACCACTAAAGCGACAAGTTAAACAGCTATAACGTCTTAACTGTTATTTATAGTACTTTGAATATTAAAAATATAAACCCTTGCTAAGTACGCAGCTTAGCAAGGGTTTTTAATGTCTTCATGCTTTATTATTTATCTATTCACTTTGATGGCGTGCTAGCGCATTTAGCCATGTATTTTCAGTATTGGCGTACACGACAGAGTCCCCATCGCCTTCGCAATCGGTACTAGCCCTTGCTAGACGTAAGCTGACGCTATGTGGAAATGCTTTTTCATTATCGTCATGCGCGTCTTTATCAGCGAAATCAGATTTAGGTAAAACTTTCACCGTCATCAGCTCATCACGGCGGAATAAATGGCATTCCACAGCGCGCGTGGCCTTACTAAGCGTTGCTAATTGCTTGGTGTCTGCTTTAATCCCATCGATTGCAACAATGACGTCATGCGCTGAAATACCCGCCTTAGCGGCAGCGCTGTCACGGTTGACGCGATTAACCTTAAGTCCAAGCGGCGTCTCACTACAACGCATGCCCCACGGTATATTTTTATCGGCAGTCTCTTTAGTGTTGGTATGAATCTTAATACCATTTTCCGTAAGCAGCGTCTCTAGTGGTAGCTCCTCAACGCCATTAACATAACGGCGCTCAAACTCTTCCCAATCTGCTAACGGCATAAACTGCCCGATAACTGCACCCATATCGGCACTACTGATGCCAATACGTTTATTATCCTTTTGCTTTGCTTGGCTATAAAATTCTTTAACCACATCAAACAAACGATAACGCCCAGCACTTTTTGTAAGCAGGGTTAAATCCAAGCATAACGCCACCAACGCGCCTTTGTTGTAATAACTGATACCTGCATTGCCGGTATTTTCATCGTTGCGATACAGCTTAATCCAAGCATCAAAGCTCGACTCGGCGACACTCTGATGCGTGCGCCCCGGTGTTTGATAGTAGCGATTGATTTGCTCAGCCAGTAATTTAAGGTAACTTGCTTTATCAATGACACCTGACGCCTGCAACATAAAATCATCGATATAAGAGGTAAAACCTTCAAACACCCAAAGCAGCGGCGTAAAGGCTTCGCGGCGTAAATCCACCTCTAGCATCACATCTGGACGCACGGTTTTGACCCACCACGCATGAAAGTATTCATGGCTGCATAAGCCCAAAAAGCGTTGATAGTCGCTACTTGGTACTTTTGGCTCATCAGCATTGGGCAAATCGCGGCGCGGGGTAATCAAACTTGTCGAGTTGATATGCTCAAGCCCGCCATAATCCTGCCCACTGGCAAAGGTCATAAAGGTGTAATCGTTAAAGGGCGCATCACCAAGCCAATCTAGATAAGTCTGACAGATTTGGGTGACGTCTTGCTGCAAGCGTCCCATGTTAGCGCTATGCTTACCTGAAAGATAAAAATGATGGCTAAGCGTCTGATGGCTATTATCTTGAATAATAAAATCAAAGCTATCTTGTTCGGCTATCTCAAACGGATGATCGATAAGTTCGTGATAGCTGTCTGCTTGTAGAGTATATATTTGCGGTTTATCAATTTGCGCCTGTACTGCCTCAAGTCCACATGCCAAGCGCACAAGACTAGCGTCTTTATCAGCTAAAAATGCAGCTGGCACGATTAAATCAACTTCTACCTCTTGTTGTTCTTGCCCACCAATCGCTAATGCAAGCGAGGTAAAATTGCCATACAAACGCTGCTGATCGACATACGCCGTACGCACCGATAAATCATAACAATACACTTCATAAAGGACGCATATGCGTTGCCCTGCCTGCGCCTCTGGCAACTGCCATGTATTTTTATCGGTTTTTTGCGCGCGGTACGTGTTGATTTGTTTATCGTTAGAAACGACTTGACTGTCTAAAATTTCATAATGTACCGCAGTGATATTACGGGCAAATTCACGCATTAAATAGCTACCCGGTATCCAGGCGGGCAACCACAAACTTGGCGCGTCGGTATCAGCGTTGAAAGTCAGCGCGACATCGACCAAATGCTCTAAAAACCGCGCAAAGTCAAATTGATAAGAGATATCTGCACTCTGCTGATTCGAATTATTAATCGGTGAGGCTTGAGAAGATAAATTCATAATCGGTGTTATCCTTATGTTTATGACTATGGTAGAAGCCATCATGCAAAAACGCAACTGGCAAACTTTACCCTCTTATCCTTACCAACCACCAAAACTGAAAAATCATATTTATTTACATTAATTCGCCCAATAATTGCTATTTTTTCGGATTTTAACCTTGAAACCAATGGCAGGCATCGCAATTAAAGATGCTAACTGCTAAAGTTACCCTAATAAACTGATGATAATTAACTAATGACGTGGCTATTTGGCTGGCTGATTGGCTTTTTTAGGTTTATTGCAACCGTATTTAAATTTCAATAACGACATATTTAGGATAATTTATGACTACTATCGCAAAAGACACTGCCGTCAAGTTTAACTACACGCTAAAAGACGACGAAGGCAATATCCTTGACCAGTCTCCAGAAGGTCAACCGCTTGCGTATTTACATGGCCATAGCAACATCATCCCAGGTCTTGAGCAACAACTAGAAGGCAAATCTGCTGGCGAAAGAGTCAATGCCGTTGTAGAGCCTGCTGATGGTTACGGTGAATACCAAGAACAAGCGGTACAACATGTACCACGCGAAAACTTCCAAGGCGTTGATGATATCCAGCCTGGTATGCAGTTTCAGTCAGAAGCTGGCGGTCAAGTGATGCTAGTAACTGTGACTGACGTCAACGATAAGGAAGTGACGGTTGATGCAAACCATCCTTTAGCTGGTAAGCGTTTGACGTTCGATGTAGAAATTCAAGAAGTACGCGCAGCCACTGAAGATGAGCTAAACCACGGCCATATCCATGGCGCTGGTGGCGTTGAACACTAATCTCTTCTTGAGTTTGGCGTAAAATTTTCAGACGATAAGATGCTTAGACGAATAGTTAGTTATTAATGAATAGTTATTGATAATAATAGCGCCGTCTAGCTAAAAAGGTCAGTAGAGTAATCTACTGACCTTTTTTTGGATAAATTTTAAAGATTACAGACGTAACAAAGCCGCATAACAACAAGTATTATGCGGCTTTTATCACCAACCATCCATGTTAATGTTATCAGATACTTAATCCCGGAGCATCTTATAACGTACAGGCATCCAGCCTTATCTTCCCTAATCAGCAAACCACCTATCCCTGATGCGACCTTTGCGATACCAATCCCTAGTATCTATGAACCTTTTCGTTCAATCGTGCCGTACAGTTATAATCGCAGATTGGCATGAGGTTAGTAAGAGGTCTAAACGTCAATGCGTGTAAGCATATGCTTACACGCATTGACGTTGCCGATAATGACTGTTCAAGAGTTGCTTTTTTATAGCTTTTCTTCTGGGCTAGCCTGCACCTTTGGATCAGCGCTAAGCATGATATAAGCCGCTTCTTTAATGAACGCTTCATCCTCAGGTAATTCAGGACGCTCACTTTCTTTCATCTGACTGCGCTCTTCAAACTTTGCGTCCATAGCGGCTTGGTAAGTATTCCAATTGGCATAAGGACGCTCGCCCGTTGCAATCAGACGTTTATTTTCCGCTTCCAATGAGCGTTTTTCTATCAGCTGCATTTTTGCACGGCGACTATTGATATCAAGAGGAATCGGTTTTTTCTCATCTTCCATATTACGAATATCATTCAGCGTTGACAGATACACAAAATGCGGGTTTTGCTGCTGACGGATCTTTGATTGCTGATTTAACGTTGCTAAAGTATTGGCAGAGAATTTACCTTCAGGCTTATAAGGGGCAGTTTTAATCGTATCCCATGGTAAGGCTTTTTTCTGCGCGCGCTCGCCAAAGGTCGCATCATCGTAGATATTGACCAATTCAATATCAGGGACCACGCCTTTATTTTGTGTACTACCGCCAGTGACGCGGTAGAACTTACGCTGCGTGAGCGTCGCTGTACCCAAAGCCAAGCTGTCTAGCTGGATTTGCGCCGAACCTTTACCAGTCGTAGTACTACCGACCACCAGCCCGCGACCGTAATCCTGAATCGCAGCAGCAAAGATTTCACTGGCAGAGGCAGACGCTAAATTGGTCAAAACAACCACTTTGCCGTCATAAAGCTGCTCGCCGCCATCGTCATCGCGGTAGACTTGAATATTGCCGCGATTGTCACGAATTTGCACCAATGGGCCGCTTTTAATAAAGAAGCCGAGCATTTTCGCAACTTCATCGAGCGAGCCGCCTGGGTTATTACGTAAATCAACCACTAGACCGTCGATATTTTCTTTATTCAGCGCTTTAAGGGCTTTTTCGGTATCGTCACTGACACTACGGTACTCTTCACCATTGCGGCGCGCGCGATAGTTGAGATAAAAACTTGGTATCTCAAGCACACCGATACGTTTTGGCGTTTTATCGATATTGGGACGCTGTACTTCAACGACGCGCTGTTTTACGCCCGACTCTTCTTGCTGAATAATATCGCGTACTACCGTCACATTACGGGCGCTGGTATCGGGCGTATTTGGTTGACGCACCTTAATGGTCACCGAGGTGCCACGTTTACCGCGAATCAGACCGACGATTTCACGTGTTGACCAGCCAACCACATCAACCATATTCTCGCCGTCTTTGGCAATACCAATAATCAAATCATTGGGCTTAATCTGCCCCGATTTGGCTGCTGGGCCCCCATCTACCAAAGTGACAATGCGAGTATAATCTGGGTTTTTACGGTCAGGACGGATAGAAACCCCGATGCCTTCTAATTGCAGACTCGATTGAATTTGTAGTTCATTGGCTTGGATTGGCGCATAATAATTACTGTGCGGGTCATAAGTGAGCATTGCCGTATTTAAGATGGTTTCCATGATTTCATCATCTTTTAGACGGGCAAGCTGCTCTTGCTGACGTGATAAACGATTGAGCAAAATCTCACTTGGCGTGCGCTCATCATTACGCAGCAAGTCTTGACCGCGCGTAATATCAGGATTACTTAAAAAGACTTTTTCTTTCGCCTTCTCATCTTCTTGACCTAGGGTAATGCTCATCAACTGAAACTTCAGCTGGCGTGTCCAATAGTCGCGCTGTTCTTTTTTGGTTTTAAAATGACTGAGCTTTTCGCGGTCAAGGACAATGCTATCTTTACTGGTCAAATCTATCTTTGTTTTCAGCAGTTGTTTTGATAGGGTAAAATATTCATTAGAGCGCTGACGGTAACGCTCAAAAATCGCCACTCCAGCCGATAGGTCGCCACGTTTTAGGCGTGCAGCAAATTCGTCGGCATATTTTTTCTTAAATTCATCGACATCAGATTGCAAAAACAAGGTATGGTTTGGATCGAGACTGTCAATATACATAGACAAAATCTCGCTACCCATGGCGCTATCGAGCGGCTGATTGAGATAATGGCTACGATCCAGCAAGGCGGCTACTTGGCGGGTGGTAACCTGTTGCTCAGGGGTGGCTTTAAAGCCTGTTGTATTGCTATCAGCCACTGCGGTACTGTAGCTTTGAGTAAGGATAAGACCAGCGACGCCCACTGACGCTGCACTGAGTAACCACTGTGCTGGTTGTTTTTTCATCGTATATACCTAATTATTTTAAGTTAAAAGTATGCTGATTTGTTATTACTAATAAAGGTTATTTAATAGACTATGAGCCAAAAAATGTCGTGATTTTTTACCCTATTATATTTACCATTAAACCATAGGTTACGCTAGCATTGAAAGCAGGCAAATATAGGATAGTTATCTTAGGATAAGGCATTATTTTTATGGTTAAAAATCAATCAATACTAGCACAGCTATAAATACACCACTGTCTCAATCTGTATAAACAATCTTACACGCGGTCTGGCTATTTTTTAGCGCATCCATTGGTGCATTTGGTTATAAGCGTGAATCATCTTGTTTAAACTGATCATTTAAACCTAACTTATTTAAGCCAAGCAAACCGCTATTATGCGTCCCTTGCAATCACTGGCTTAATATAAGGTAAAAGTGAGTAGCGACAAACCATCCGTAACAGAAAGATTATCTATAAGAAAAAACCCTCTCATCTCTAAGCTCTGTCTCGATTTGACTTATAATATAGTGCAAATGGGAAAACAACCTTCTAGCCTGATAAGGATTACGCAATGTACGGCGTTTTAATGATTGATATCGATAGTACCGCACTGACTGCTGAAGATGTCAGTTTAATCAAACAAGCACAAGTAGGCGGGGTGATATTATTTGCCCGCAATGTGGCAGATGCGGCGCAAGTGCGCGCTTTGTGTGACGATATCCGCCAACACAATGCCGATTTATTGATTGGCGTCGATCAAGAAGGCGGTCGCGTTGCCAGATTACGTCAGGGTTTTACGCCATTACCGGCGATGGGCAGGCTCGGCGAATTATTTGACCAAGACCCTAGTCGCGCCTTGAGCCTTGCTTACGATTGTGGTTATTTGATGGCAGCAGAAGTATTGGCGGTCGGCATTGATTTGAGCTTTGCGCCGGTGCTCGATAGAGGCGGTATCAGCCAAGTGATCGGCGATCGCAGTTTTCATCAAACACCGCAGGCCATCATCGCTTTAGCAGGCCAGTTTATGCGCGGTATGAAAGCGGCGGGAATGGCAACCACGGGTAAGCACTTTCCCGGTCATGGAGCCGTCGCGCCTGACTCGCATGTGGCAGAAGCAATCGATACACGTAGTTTAGATGAGATTATCAATAGCGACATGCAGCCGTTTACGCAGACGCTGCCTTGGCTTGATGCCTTAATGCCGGCGCATGTGATTTTCTCACAAGTCGATAATAAACCCGCTGGATTTTCAAAAATTTGGCTCAAAGACATCATTCGCAAACAGCTGAATTTTGATGGGGTGTTATTTTCGGACGATTTATCGATGGCAGGTGCACAAGCTGCAGGTGATGTCAGCGCCCGCGTCAAAGCAGCAATTGAAGCAGGCTGTGATATTGCTCTGGTTTGTAATGACCGCGTTGCTGCTCACGAAGCAGCCAAAGCAGCCCAAGAGCTGCCCTATCCAGACCAAAAGCGTATCAAAGCCATGCGCGGACAAATACCTGTTTGGCAGGGCGACCTTGAATCGACATGTCAGCAGTTTGACTATTGGCACCAAGCAAAGGAAAATATCTTACAGACCTTTTTTGCCAGTCAAACGAAAGCACCTACTGAGTCAAAAGATCCAACTGCTTATAAGTAATTTATTTAACCAAATTGTTTTTATTTCAGTTTTTTTGATGTAATAAAAAACCGCACCTTAAACATAAGGTGCGGTCTTTTTAATATTAATACTAGCTATCGATAGACAACTATAAGTCAGTAGAACATTTATTAATTACTGGCTTTTGGGTCTAAGGCAGTACCACGACTGGCATCATCACCATCTGGTAAAACATCATCGTTATTGCGATCTAATGGATTTAAATCTGGGTCAATTGGTCTGCTATTCGATGTTGGTATCGAACTCTTCGGTGCCGGTAAATCGTTCCCTGTACGGTCATCGCTGTCAGGCATTAGATCATCATTATTACTGTCTAATGGATTTAAGTCTGGATCGAGCGCACCGTTACTAATCGCCACGCCATCATTGGCCATTGCCGTTTCATCATAGACGACGAACTCGATACGGCGGTTACGGAAACGACCTTGCTCTGTAGCGTTATCAGCGATTGGATCTGTCTCACCCATGCCTTTGGTCATTAGCTTACTTGGATCCGCACCTTGTGCGACCAGATAGTCTTTCATCGATTGCGCGCGCTCTTGTGACAACTGCATATTATAAGCAGCATCGGCGGTTTTATCGGTATGGCCGATAATCAGCAGCTTCATATCTGGCACTTGTTCCATAATCTGAACAGCATTGTCCAATAATGGCTTGTTAGCTTCTGGAATAACAGCTTTATCTACTTCAAAGTTCACGACTTGCAGGCTCAGCGCACGCGCCACATCACGAGGATCTGGGTCTTGACCAAGGTTCTGCATCGCCGCTTGTGATGCTGCTAAACTGCGATCAATCTCGCTTTGTGCATCGAGCGGACCTTCTGCTTGTACCGTCATAGCTGGCGCTGCGGCTTGTAAATCAGCAACCAATTTATCTAATGCTGCTGCGTCTGGCGCATTGACCGTAATGGTGTCGCCTTTAATCAGCATACTGGCATTTGGCACATTTTTGACGATTGGTAAAATAGAAGAAAGCTGAGCGGCAGCTGGCATATCGATCGAGAAGTTATCATCGACATCGGCGCGGCAATTATTGGCTTCATCACCAAATGTCGCTGTCAACGCGTCCATCACGTTGCCTTGTAGCGTCTCGTTACCAACGTTCATACGGCAGGCATATAGTCCACTATTTTCACCAGTCGCAATACGTAGTGAAGCCGGTTCTATATCGGCTGCAACCACTGTTTGTCCGTCATTAGCCGCTTGCTGCTCAGTGGCAACTGGCGTACCGACTGGCTCAGGATTGTCTTGACAACCTCTGAGTAGCGCCCACGCTAATGCGCCTAAGATAATCAAACCGATAATCGGTAGCAGCGCTTTCATAAAGCTGCCTTTTTCTTCTTCTTCACGGCGAATAGGTGCAGTGCTGACCGTATCAGACACATGAGCACCAGCTGGTGCGGCAATCATACCTGCAGGCAGAACGGCGCTTGCCCATGCCGGAATATGGTGCTGATAACTGGCAAGATTGTCATTTAAAAACTGTGGCACGGGCGTGGTTCCGGCCAAGCTTTTGATTTCGTGATACGCTAACGGTGCGGCCATCGCAATCAAACCACGGGCTGCAGTTGCATCAACGTTATGTTTACCCGCAAGCTCACGGGCAATTTGGTCGCGGTGGGCGCCATCGGTCCATACGCGGTCATAAAACCCTTGGTCATCACGGGCGATATTTTCATTAGCAAAACGTGTATAAGTCGTATTGTCTGCTAGACGTGCGGCAAAAATAGCATAAAATTGTTCAAGTAAGTTCTGTTTAGCGGGATTGCGATCATCGCCTAATACTGCAGGGCTAACCGTCCGCGTTAAGTGACTGATAATATCCATAATGTCATTCCTCAATAATTGTTATTTTGAATAATTGTTTTGTACCAAACTGCATTCTCAAAAAACTGAAAAGTTAATAGTACTGATATTTCTTAATAACGATATTTTTTAATATTAATATTTATATCAGCATTTAATAAACATTAGGTATTAAAAAGCGGCTTAATAAATATCAGCACTATCTATATTCAACTTTTGTCATTATAAAAGTATTAAGGTTGTATTCACAATCGATGGGCTGTTGTGCAATTGCTACGTTAAGTAATGTTTCAGTTGTGACACGTAACTGCGAAGTCTTTACAGTACAAATTACTAACATATCCATTATATCTGGAAATGACTGTCTATCTTTTTAGGCAAAAATAAAAAGGAGGATAGTCAATGATTGATCCTACCCTCCTTTATAGTCAAAGAACTTATAAATCGCCACACAGCCATAAGAAATAAAAGAACAGTGTGTCAACGCAATCTAGCCGCCACTCTTTACGTTTTTGTTTGACCCAAGCCCACATTTGCTCGATAGGATTCAAATCAGGACTGTAAGGTGGCAGCCATAAAAT
>NZ_JACSQR010000014.1:0-70336 GCF_014836505.1 Psychrobacter communis | reverse complement strand
GGCAGCGAGGAACCAACGAGAATACCAATGGCCTTATCAGAGAGTACTTGCCTAAGGGTTGTGACTTTAGACAAGTCTCTGATAATGGGATACAGGACATTGAGAACAAACTAAACAACAGACCAAGAAAACGATTAGGGTTTAAGACGCCTATGCAGGCGTTCTATAATATTAATTAGCGTTGCACTTGGTGTGTTAATCTAAGAATAAATAAATCCACTCAACTTTTCTAAACCCCACTGCCAACCCTCTCAGCCAACGCCTGCAATTTCGGCACAATCATCGCTGCATATTCTTCCGCTTGCCAATTGGCACTCGGCACACTGGCATTGAGCGAATATGCATACTGCCCAGTGGCAACATCAAAAACGCCAACGGCAACTGCCAATATATCGGTAGAAAACTCCCCATCTGATACCGTATAGCCGTATTTTACATAGTGCTCTGTCGCCTCGCTTAACGCAGATTGCGCGCGGTCATACTCTTCTTTGGATAAATGCTCTTGTAGATTATTACGAATCACCGACTGTCTCGCTGGCGAGCTTACGGCATAAAAAGCGCGACCAATGGCAGTGCGGGCGACAGGTACGGCTGAGCCAACTTGTAAATTGACAGAGAGGCGAGCAGGGCTTCGACAACAAGCGTGATAGCGCATTTCTCCTTCGACCTCGGTTGCTAAATTCACCGATACTTCATTGCTACTGGCAAACTGTCGTAGCAACGGCTCAGCTGCCGCCACCATGTCATGTCGACTCCACGCCGTTGCGCTGAGTCTCACCGCACTACTGCCTAATTGATATTGTCCATGCCCGGTCATGCGTAAAAATCCAAGCGTCATCAAAGTATGAATAAGACGGGTGATGGTCGCTTTTGGCAATGTGGTCATTTGACACAATTGCTGATGACTGAGCTGCTCATGCTGCTCAAAGGCTGCCAATAAAGTGAGTCCACGGCCCAGTGCGGTGACAAACTGCCGGTCATTATCGTCCTTACTTTGCTCAAGAATGGTGGTCATTCGATCGAGTAGTGGCAGAGCTGCCGATACATTTTTTGTCATTTTATGCTCATTTTTTTTGATAAAGGTTTACAGCGCGGTAAAACTTTGCTTAAATAGATTTAAATTATGAAACTAAGTTTCGCACAGAGGAATAAGTAAGTCAACAACCTGTGCAGTCAATTTACTTATTAATCACTACTCGTCGGTCAGGAAGACTGACATCAAGGAGATCCACATGACAACATCTACGCGTCCAAGTTTCGATTGGGAAGATCCGTTTTTATTACGCGACCAGTTGACTGATGAAGAGCGCATGGTCACGGACAGCGCCCGTCAGTTTTTTCAAAAAGAGCTGATGCCTGGCATTTTAGAGGCCAATCGTAACGAGAACTTTGACCGTAATATCATGCGTCAAATGGGTGAGATGGGCTTGCTTGGCGTGACGATTGAAGGTTATGGCTGTGCCGGTTTATCAAGTGTCGCTTACGGTCTGATTGCCAAAGAAATCGAAGCGGTTGACTCAGGTTATCGCTCAGCGATGAGCGTGCAGTCAAGCTTGGCCATGCATCCTATCTGGGCATACGGCACCGAAGAGCAAAGAGAGAGATACTTGCCTAAGCTTGCTACTGGCGAATATGTTGGCTGCTTTGGTCTGACTGAGCCGGATTCAGGCTCAGATCCTGCCTCGATGTCGACCCGTGCACGCGCAGTTGACGGCGGTTATGAGCTGACAGGTAATAAGATGTGGATTACCAACAGTCCTATCGCTGATGTGTTTGTCGTTTGGGCAAAGGACGATGCCGGTGAGATTCGCGGTTTTGTTTTAGATAAAGGCATGAAAGGCTTATCAGCGCCGAAGATTGAAGGTAAGTTTTCACTACGTGCTTCAGTCACCGGTGAAATCGTTATGGACAAGGTATTTGTCCCTGAAGCCAATGCTTTCCCAGATATCCGTGGTCTAAAAGGTCCATTTGGTTGCTTAAATAAAGCCCGTTACGGTATCGCATGGGGTGCAATGGGGGCAGCTGAATTCTGCTGGAAAGCAGCACGCCAGTACACGCTAGACCGTAAACAGTTTGGTCGTCCGCTCGCCGCAACGCAGCTCGTACAATTGAAGCTTGCCAATATGCAGACAGAAATCACCTTGGGTCTACAAGCGGCGCTACGTGTTGGTCGTCTGATGGATGAAGACAATGCGGCGCCTGAGATGATTTCACTGATTAAACGTAATAACTGTGGTAAGGCGCTTGATATTGCGCGTATTGCCCGTGATATGCATGGCGGCAACGGTATCTCTGATGAGTTCCACATTATTCGTCATGTGATGAACTTAGAAGCGGTTAATACCTATGAAGGTACGCATGATATTCATGCGCTTATCCTAGGTCGTGCGCAGACTGGTATTCAAGCGTTTTATTAATAAGTGCTAGCTAATCAATGCTAGCCAGTTTTAGACCATTAACGTACGTTACTGTTTGGCTTTTTATAAGCTGTTATAAACAGGAACGTACGTTTCTGAGTTTTTAAGCATTTTTTAAGCACTGTTCTTATGCATAGTTCTTATACATTGTTTTCATCCATCGTTGTTATGTATCATTTATTTAGCAGTGTCTATTCTTAAAAGGTATTCAGGCATTAAAGAAAAGACAGTAAAAGCTAAATGATACATGGCAATTTTTTATTAAATTTTTATCAAAGAATAAGTTACATAATAAGGGAAGATTATGACTGATATGGCAAAAGGTGCATTACACGGTATCAAGGTGCTCGACTTGTCGAGAGTATTGGCTGGTCCTTCTTGTACTCAAGTGCTTGCAGATTTGGGCGCTGAAGTCATCAAGGTTGAGCGTCCACATATTGGCGATGAAACGCGTCATTGGGCGCCGCCAAAATTCAGTGATGATACCTCCGCTTATTACGCCACTATTAACCGCAATAAAAAATCCCTCACCGTCGATATCACCACGCCTGCCGGACAAACCATTATCAAGCAGCTTGTCGCTGATAGCGATATCGTCGTTGAAAACTTCAAGGTTGGCGGACTAAAAAAATACGGCTTAGATTACGACAGTCTAAAACAAGACAATCCGCGCTTGATTTACGCCTCATTGACTGGTTTTGGTCAGACAGGCCCAGACGCCAAGCGTCCTGGTTATGACTATATTATTCAAGGTCTATCAGGGCTGATGAGCATCACCGGTCCAAGCGATGGCGAACCGCATAAGGTAGGCGTGGCAGTCGTTGATTTGTTTGCAGGGTTACAGCTGACCATTGGTATCCAAGCGGCATTATTAGCGCGTCAAAATACCGGACTTGGGCAGCATGTCGATGTGGCATTGCTTGATAGTGCGCTTGCGATGCTGGCCAACGTCGGTATGAATTATTTGGCATCCGACAAAAACCCGCCGAGACTTGGTAACCAGCATCCCAATATCGTCCCTTACCAAGTTTTTGCAGGGCAGGGTGACGCGCACTTTATCTTAGCCTGCGGTAACGACAGTCAGTTTGCCAAGCTTTGTAACGTATTGGGCGTTGATTGGCATATGGACGAACGCTTTATGACCAATCCACAACGCGTGGCTCATCGCGAGATGCTGTGTGATGAGCTGAGCAAGCAATTTGCCAAGCAACCGCGCAGTTATTGGTTAGAGGTGTTAGATAAAGCAGGTATTCCGTGCGGGGCGATTCATAATATTGCTGAGGCATTAGCGATGCCACAAGCGCTGGCACGTGAGATGGTGGTTGATTTTGCTGCGCAAGGTAGCCCTGTTCGAGCACTAGGTAGCCCGATTAAATTATCCGCCTCACCGATTACTTATCGGTCGCCGCCACCGCAATTGAGCGAACATACCGATAGCACACTTGCTGATTTGGGCTATGACAGCAAGATGATCGCCAAGCTTAAAGCCGATGGAATTGTTTAGTTAAGCATCAAAAAACGCACGATTGGAAAAAATGTTAAACAAAGGAATGTTAAGCATGAAAATATATAGCCATGAAAACCTCAGTTTGCACAGACCGTTACCGTATTTCTCTTATGGCAAGATGCATGAGCCGTTAGAGATACCAGAGCGCATGGTCGAGTTGTTAAAAGCGCCAGCAGCACTAGGTTTAGAGGTAACCACTGCCACTGATGTTGGCATCGGACCAATATTAGCGGTTCATGATTTCGGTTATGTTGAGTTTCTCAAGCATGGCTATGCTGAATGGATGGAGGTTGAAGAAGATTTGGGCGCACAGGTACAGACGGGGATTTTTGTACCTTATGACAATCCTGGTATCGGCATTATGGCAAAGGCTGCTAAATATCAGGCCGATGATAGTGCGCCCATCAGTGAGCATTCTTGGACGTCTATCTATTGGTCGGCACAAACGGCGCTAAATGCTGCTGAAGCCTTGTTAAATGAAGACGCGTCAAGTGCTGAGCGTGGGCAAAATAATATCCAGCTTTGCTTTTCACGGCCGCCAGGTCATCATGCACGTAAAAGCGCCGCAGGCGGATTCTGTTATCTGAATAACGCTGCCATCATCGCCGAACACCTACGGCAGAAATACGCAAAAATTGCCATTATAGATACCGATATGCACCACGGTCAGGGTATCCAAGAGATATTCTACGAGCGCAGCGATGTGCTCTATATCTCGGTTCATGGTGATCCGGTTAATTTTTATCCGGCCGTCACTGGGCATGAGTTTGAAAAGGGCACCGGCGCGGGCGAAGGCTATAACGTTAACTTTCCGATGCCACATGGCACCGATGAAGCTGGGTTTTTTAACTATGTTGATAAATCTATCGAGGCGATGACATTATTTGACCCTGATGTCATCGTTCATGTATTGGGCTTTGATGTGTATAAAGACGATCCGGAAGCTAGGTGTGCGGTCACTACCGAAGGATTTACCGTATTGGCGCAAAAGCTAAAAGCGTTAAAAAAACCGTTAATTGTCTTGGTCGAGGGCGGTTACTACCTGCAAAAGCTCAATGAAAATTTGCAGGCATTTTTATCAGGGCTGATTTCAGAAGATTAAAAGACTCTATTAAAATTAATAAAACGATTGGAAAAATTAAACAGCTAGCAGCGTTTAGATTTTAATGCTCATCCTTAAAACCCAAACGCTGCTCAATTTGCTCTGCCAATTCAATCAGTACCGCACTGACCTCAGCTCGCTTGGACTCATATTCTGCTTGTAAAAAGCTGACCGCCATACCGGCAACCGCGTTGCCAGAAGCGTTACGAATATAAGTGCCAAGGCAATACATACCTTCGCGCAGTTGCCCATCATCAAGTGAGATACGACTGTTTTTAATAGCCGTCAGCTCGGTAGATAAATCTGCAAAATTATCGACGCCATATTGGGTAATAGGCGTAGGGAAACCACTGGCATAGATGGATTTTATGCTGTCCATAGAAAAGGTGGAAAGCATCGCTTTACCGGTGGCAGAGAATACTGCCGGTACGCGTACACCAGCGCGGAAAGTAAAGCCGAGCGGGGCAGGCGCTTCATGACAAGCCAAAAACACCACTTCACCAAAATCGAGCTTGGACAATGTCACCGTATGCTGAAGAAGGATTGGATACTGGACAATAAGGTCTTTGAATAACTGGATGACGCCTTGCTGCTGCTCATATTTGCCCGCCCAATACATCAAATACGAGCCCAAATGAAAGCGGCTGTCGCTGTCTTTATAGATGACATGTTTGGCTAATAAACTTTGCAAAATATTGTGGGTTGAGCTACGCGGCAGGTTAAGCGCTTTGGCAATATGCGCCGCCGTTAAAGGTTGGGCGCTGTCAGTTATCAAATCTAAAATCTGAAAAGTTTTGTCCAAAGCAGGAACGGCAGTGGTGCTCATAAGAAACCTATAAAAGACGATAAAATTAAGGAAGTAGCAAAATAAAATGATAAATCAGCACAAAATTGATAATAGGGGTTGCAAATAGGGGATTATCATTCTTATAATGATGTCTCATATATAGAATACATGTTCAGTATATTGAACAAATAACAAGTTATCAATAATTATTTAAGTCATAACCTTTTATTTTTAGTCGTTTTTATTTTTAGCTATTCGTTTATCACTATAAATCTGCAAACCTTATTTGCAAAACAACACTGACAAGGAGTGTCAACATGTCACAACAGTCAAATACGCTACAACTATCAAATCCAGACCTACTCAAACAGCAGTGCTTTATCAAAGACGGTTGGCATGATGCCAGTGATGCCGCGACTATCGACGTCAGCAATCCTTTTAACGGTGAGATTATCGGTAACGTACCGAGCCTGACGACCGATGATGTCAATGACGCGGTTGCGGCTTCTCATGAGGCGCAAATCACGTGGGCGGCCAAAACTGCCAAAGAGCGGGCGGAACTACTGCAAAAGTGGGCCGACCTTATCGATGCCAATAAAGAAGATTTGGCCATCATTATGACCGCCGAGCAAGGCAAGCCTTTAACCGAATCACGCGGGGAAGTTGGCTATGCCAATAGCTTTATCCGCTGGTTTGCTGAAGAAGGTAAGCGCGTATACGGCGATGTTATCCCTGCCAATCAAACCCAATTGCGCCATGTCATCCTAAAACAGCCTGTCGGTGTCTGCGCGGCTATCACACCTTGGAACTTCCCAGCAGCGATGATTACCCGTAAAGCAGCTCCTGCACTAGCGGCAGGCTGTACCATGATTATCAAACCTGCGACCGAAACGCCATTTTCTGCATTGGCATTAGCGGTATTGGCTGAGCAAGCCGGTATTCCAGCAGGCGTTATTCAAGTCGTCACGGGCAAATCGTCAACCATCGGCGATATCCTAACCGGCGATGCACGCATTCATAAGCTGTCATTTACTGGCTCTACCGAAGTCGGTCGTACCTTGATGGCACAGTGTGCCCCAACCATCAAAAAACTGTCATTAGAGCTCGGCGGCAATGCGCCATTTATCGTCTTTGATGATGCCGATCTTGAAAAAGCCGCTGAAGGCTTAATCGCTTCTAAATATCGTAACGCGGGTCAAACCTGTGTTTGTGCCAACCGTGTCTACGTGCAGGATAGTATCAAAGACAAATTCCTCGACGTCTTTGTGAAAAAAGTCGCTGAGCTTAATGTCGGTAATGGCATGGATGAAGGCGTGGATATCGGACCTTTAATTAACAAAAAAGCGTTGGATAAAGTTCAAGCGCTGCTCAAAGACGCGTTAGATAAAGGCGCAACCCTTATCACAGGCGGTAGCACCAACGGCGCATCAGAACTGTCTTATAACCCAACCGTGATTACTGATATCAGCAGTGACATGGATATCGCCCATGAAGAAATTTTTGGCCCTATCGCTACTATCTTTACCTTTAAAGATGAAGCCGACGTCATTCGTCAAGCCAACGACACCATTTATGGTTTGGCGGCATATTTCTACAGCGGCAGCTATGCTCGCTCATGGCGTGTCACTGAAGGTTTAGAGTACGGCATCATCGGTCATAATACCGGTCTTATTTCTACCGAAGTCGCACCATTTGGCGGCGTCAAGCAGTCAGGCTTTGGCCGCGAAGGCTCAAAATACGGCATTGAAGAATATGTCGTGACCAAATATTGGTGCTCTGATGTTAGTTAATAGTTAGAGCTAATGGTTAGCTGTTTTATATTTTAACCATTTGTTTTTTATAGATTTTCACCTAGTATTTAACGGGATTCAGCAGCATGAATCCCAAATTTAGCCACAGCTTATTTTATAAACCGCCATACCATCATTGGCATCTACGTAAAGAAGAAAGAAAAGGATATTCTTATGACTACCAATCAATCATTACTTGCGCGCCGTAAAGCTGTTTTGCCAACAGGCCTTGGCATTGCCTTTCCTATTTTTGCCGAAAAAGCAAAAAACTCAGAAGTGTGGGATATCGAAGGCAATCGTTATATTGACTTTGTCGGCGGTATCTCAGTACTGAATACTGGTCACAGCCATCCAAAAATCACCCAGCGTGTGCACGAGCAGCTAGACAAATTTACCCATACTGCCGCGCAAATGGTTAACTATGAATGCTACGTCGAGCTTGCTGAAAAGCTTTGCGAAAAAGCGCCTATCAGCGGTCCGAAAAAAGCCTTGTTCTTGACTACGGGCGCAGAAGCGGTCGAAAACTGTATCAAAATTGCCCGTGCAAAAACCGGTCGTCCGGGTGTCATCTCTTTCGTTGGTGGTTGGCATGGTCGTACGCTGATGTGCATGAGCCTAACGGGTAAAGTATTGCCATATAAAAAGAACTTTGGCCCGATGCCAGGTCCTGTGTTCCATGCGTTATTCCCAGCAGAAGAGCTAAACGTGACCGAAGCACAAGCATTGCATAGCCTTGAGATGATTTTCCAAGCGGATATCGATCCAAGTGAAGTGGCAGCGATGATTATTGAGCCCGTACAAGGCGAGGGCGGTTTCCATCAAGTGACACCATCGTTTGCCAAAGCCTTGCGCGAGATTTGCGATGAGCATGGCATTGTGCTGATTTTTGATGAAGTCCAGTGTGGTTTTGCCCGTACCGGTACCTTGTTTGCGTCTGAACAATTGGGTGTTGAGCCGGATCTGATGACCAGTGCTAAAAGCTTAGCGGGTGGCTATCCTATTTCTGCCGTTATCGGTCGCGCTGATATCATGGATGCCCCGCAAGTCGGCGGTTTGGGCGGTACGTATTCTGGTAACCCATTGGCTTGTGTGGCTGCGCTTGCTGTCATGGAAGTGATTGAAGAAGAAAATCTGCTTGAGCGCAGTATCGAGATTGGTGACAAAATCGAAGCGTTTTTAAAAGATTTGAACCTAAGCAGCATCGGTCATATTCGCCATAAAGGCGCGATGTTAGCGTTTGAGCTAATCGACAGCGATGGCAAGCCTGATGCGGCGGCGACTGCCAACCTAAAAACCAAAGCTTTCGAGCAAGGATTGCTGCTTGCGTCTTGTGGCATGTTTGGCAACGCCATTCGCGTGATGGTGCCGTTGACAGTAGAGGACGAAGTGCTACAAGAAGGCCTTGATATTATCAAAGGTATTTTGACCGCTCAAGGCGTTAATTCAAAAGATGAAAGCTTAAGCTTAGGATAATGACAATGCTGCTTTGAGTGGTGGTTTTACAACGGCGCCTTGCAAATCAAGACGCCGTTGCTGTCTCTGCTAAGCAAGTTTTAAAAGACAAATGTCATGAATAATACTAAACCTATCGCTTGATAGGCAGGAAAAGATAAAAAAGGGCAGCGCCCTATTACATAAAAATAGTGGGTATCAGTGCCGTTAAAAAGGGCTGACACGGATGACACACGGACAAGGAGTAGGTTATGTCTGAGCTAAAAAAATCGCTGGGCATGTTTGATATTATTGCTTTAGCATTCGGTGCTATGGTCGGTTGGGGCTGGGTCGTTTTAGCAGGGGACTGGATATTAGCGGCGGGCACATGGGGCGCGATGTTAGCGTTTATGATTGGTGGTTTGGCCGTTATCATGATTGGTGTTAACTATGCAGAGCTAGCCTCGTCAATGCCAGTCACCGGCGGTGAGCATACCTATACCCATCGAGCGCTTGGCGTCACGGTTTCCTTTATTTGCTCGTGGAGTATTTTATTTGGTTACTTCTCGGTCGTTGCTTTTGAAGCAGTAGCGTTGCCGACGGTGGTTGAATACTTTATTCCCAATTATAACCAAGGCTATCTATGGACGATAGCGGGCTGGGATGTGTATGCCACGTGGGTCGGGGTCGGTATGCTAGGCTCAATCATCGTCACTTGGCTCAATATTCGCGGCATGGAAGTTAGCGCTTGGTTCCAAAAAACAGCCGTACTCGGTATTTTATTCGTCGGTACGTTATTGTTTATTGGTGCGGTAATTTACAATCCTGCGAACTCAACAGCCGTGCAGGCGCCTGCCTTTATCGGTGGTATCGGCGGTATGATGACGGTGATTGTCATGGTGCCGTTTATGTTTGTCGGTTTTGACGTGATTCCGCAAGCGGCCGAAGAGATTGATCTGACCCGTCCTAATATCGGTAAGTTTTTGATTGTCTCTATTATTATTGCGGTGATGTGGTATGTCGGCGTGGCATGGAGTGTCGGCCGCACTTTGCCGCTCATTCAAGCACAAGGATCAACCTTAGCGACCGCTGACGCGATGACCAATGCGTGGCATGGCAAATGGGCGGGTATTTTACTAGTTATTGGCGGTGTACTTGGGATTTTATCGAGTTGGAACGCGTTTTTAATCGGTGGCAGTCGCTTACTTTATGCCATGTCAAAAGCCCATATGTTGCCTGCATTTTTGGGTAAACTACACCCCAAATATAAAACCCCGAAAAATGCTATTTTATTGATTGGTGGTTTGGCGACGCTTGCGCCTTTATTTGGTCGTAAAATGCTAGTATGGATTGTTGATGCCGGTGGTTTTGGGATTGTGATTGCTTATACCTGTGTCGCCATCTCTTTCTTAGTCTTACGCTACCGTGAGCCAGATATGGTGCGCCCGTTTAGAGTGCCAGCGGGTAAATTGGTCGGTATGTTTACCATCGTACTGGGCATTGGCTTGCTCATCTTATATATGCCGGGTATGCCGTCAGCACTGAGCGCTATCGAGTGGTGGATTTTCTTTGGTTGGACAGCGCTCGGTATCGGTCTTTATAGCTATGCCGTCGTCAAATATCCAGGCATCAGTGAAGCTATCATGGCAGAAGAGCTACGCGAGTTAAAAATCGTCAATCAGCTATGGTTGAAAGACAATCCGCCTAAAAAGTAAAGAATGCCTTTATCATAACAAGCCTAGCGTCTATCAATAGATGCTAGGCTTTTTTAATGCGATTTAAATAGATTAGGATTTATCACGAATCAATTTATAATTCAAAAACTCGGTAATACCTAGCGTACCAAGCTCGCGACCAAACCCTGAGCGTTTGACACCGCCAAATGGGGTATTGGCTTCACTACCAGACGGTGCATTAATAGTCACCATACCGACGTCTAGTTTATCAGCAATATCAGCAGCCAGCGCCGCATCTTGTGTTTGGATAGAAGCGCCAAGGCCAAAAGGCACATCGTTAGCGATTTTAATCGCCTGCTCAATATCACAAGCCTTATAGACAACAGCGACCGGACCGAATAGCTCTTCGTAATAGACATCCATAGAGTCGTCAACATCTGTGAGAACAGCAGGCGCAAACCAAGCGCCTGGTTTGTCTTTGAGCATACCACCCTCGACCAGTACCGTCGCGCCAGCTTGAATAGCGCTGTCGAGCTGTGCTTGTAGATTGACTGCCGCCGCTTTAGAGGACAGTGGTCCGATAAAGGTTTCTTCATCAAGAGGGTCGCCCAATGTCATGTTACGTACGGCATGGGTAAAGGCTTCGACGAATTGATCATAGACAGATTCGACGACGATAAGGCGTTTGGCGGCATTACAAGCTTGTCCTGTATTACCAAAACGACCTTCGATTGCCCCTTGTATGGCTTGTTCGATATCGGCATCGGCTGCAACGATAAAGGCATCCGAGCCACCAAGCTCCAATACGACTTTTTTAAGTGCACCGCCAGCTATTTTTGCCACCGCTTGTCCAGCGCGCTCAGAACCTGTCAACGACACACCTTGTACGCGTTGGTCTTCGATGATGGTCGCCGCTTGTTCATTGGTCGCAAATACATTGTTATAGACGCCTTCTGGCAAGCCTGCTTCTTTAAAAATATCAACGATTACTTCTGCTGTTTTCGGACACTGCGGCGCGTGTTTTAAAATCAGCGTATTACCTGCCATAAAGTTAGGGGCGGCAAAACGTGCAACCTGATAATGCGGGTAATTCCACGGCATGATGCCTAAAAGCACGCCGACAGGACGCTTCTCTATAAGGGCAGAACCGCTATCAACATCGATGGTATGGGGCGCTAATAACTGCGCGGCGTTATCAGCATAGTAACGAAAAATATCAGCCACTAAGCCAATCTCGCCTTTTGCTTGCGCGATAGGCTTGCCCATCTCTGCTGCGACGATACGCGCCAGCTCATCTTGACGCTCAAGGTAGATGTCAGCAATTTTATGCAGTAGCGTACTGCGTTCTTCTAATGTTACCTTGCGCCAATCTTGATAAGCGCGATCAGCTTTTTCAATCGCTTGCTGAATGTCTTGCTCAGTAGAGGTTGGGTAGGTGGCCTCTACTTCGCCAGTCGCTGGGTTAGTAATTTGATAGTCGCTCATTGTTATTTCCTTTTGATCAAAATCCATTTGTGGTTGTTTTATTATCACTATCTTTTAAATTTTTTTTTAATCTGTGATGGTTGGTAGTTATTAATACTATCAAGCAGCAAGATCATTGTATTGTAGATACAGCACTGTCTCAGTCGTTATTTGTATGCTTTAGCAAATCCTTAACGCTCATCGTATGCAGCCTATACTTTAAATAATGCTCAAGCCATCATATAACCCAAACCTAGGAATGTCACGATGGATAAAACCGCGCCAAGCATGGCATAGGGGAATTGGCTAAAGGCATGTTGCATGGGTGAGCAGCCCGCTCCTTGTGAGGCTAATAACGACGAGTCACTAAAGAAGCAGGCATGACTACCAAATGAAGACGCTGACAATAGTGCCCCAATCATCAATGGCGTGCTGACACCAAGTGCTAACGAAATAGGGAATACAATCGGCATTGCCAGGATATACAAACCCCAACTTGATGAGGTGGCAAAGGTTAAGAACGCCATGACGGCAAAGATGACAGCAGGAAAGATGACAATCGTCATATAAGGCGTGATGGCCTCGATTACGTACGTCGTCATGCCAAGCTCATCATTGATGGCTTTTAAGAAGAAGCCACCGACTACCGTTGATAATGGATAGAGCATGACTTGGAAACCTTTAAAAATGGCTTCCATTTGGGTCTCGAAACTTAAGATACCTTGCGCCCAATAGATAAGAACGGTAACGAAACAGGTCAGTAACGCCCCTCTTAATAAATCAATTTCAAAATAAATGGTTGAAACAATCAATAAAATCATGGGGAAAGCAAAGTTCATGATATTGGCTTTAAACGATAGCTTGCGTTTGGCCTTGACGTTTGAAACCAATTGCTCATCGACAAAAGCTTCAGGTACAGGGTTGCCACCTTTGGCGCGAGCTTCCGCTTTTTTCATCGGGCCCCAATCGCCCAAAATGCCATATGCCACCAAAAACACAATCACCAGTGCAAACCAAGCATACGCCATAAAAGGAATGGCACTCATATAAAGTGCCATTCCACCACCGTCTTTTGCGACGCCATTTTCTTCTAAAAGTCCGGCAAAGTAGACCGCCCAAGTCGAAATAGGCACAATAACGCACATCGGCGCCGCCGTTGAATCGACGATGTAGGCAAGTTTTTCTCGCGATACCCCATAAAAATCGGTCAATTTCTTAACAGACGTCGATACAGCAAGACAGTTTAAATAATCATCAATAAAGACCACCACGCCCAGTCCTGCAGTCGCTAGTAATGATTGCCGGCGTGATTTGATGATTTTTTGTAGCCATTCACTAAAGCCATCGAGACAACCGCTGATCTCAAGCAGCTGAATCAGACCGCCCATCAAACCACAAACCAGTACTACCCAGACAATGGTTTCATTACCGAGTACGAGGGATATATTTTCAGCAAAAGGCGAAACCAAATCAAACGGATTGAGCATCACAAGACCCGCGACACAGCCTGCAATCATAGATTCAAATGGACGCCTAGAAACAATGGCAGTGACCAATACTAATAATGTAGGTAATAGCGATAAAGCACCCCAAGATTCGTTTGGCGCACGGGTGGTCGATAGCCAAGCAAAAGCGATATATATGGCAATCCCTGCTAATACCGTCAAAAATACTCGCTTGTTATGAAACTGCCCCTCGACAGCTTCGCTGAGTTTCATGTTCATATTTACGCTCCCTGTAAAACCTAATTTTTTAAAACTCTGTTTTATGGTTGTTGCTCGATAGTCAGTAGCGCACCAGTGCATCTTCTTTCTATCGAGCGCCATCACAACAATCCATTGTTATGACAGATAATGATGGTTAGATTTTGACGTCGTTACATGCCAGTGGTGTCTTTTAGTGCGTACCACCATGAGCCCATGACAGAATACGGCACGCGTAGGGCGCGGCCACCTGGGAAAGGAATCCAAGGAATCTTGGCAAAGGTATCAAACTCTTTGGTGCGACCATTGATGGCATTAGCTAATATCTGCCCAAATAAATGCGAGCCTGTCACCCCATGACCGCTATAGCCATGAGCGAAATAAACACGGTCATGCAGTTTGCCCATTTGCGGTACGCGAGAAAAAGACAAGGCAAAGTTACCACTCCACGCATAGTCAATTTTGACATCACGTAGCTCTGGGAAAATCTTATTCATATTTGGTCGTATTTTGGCGGTGATATCGGCTGGGTCTTGACCACCGTAGACAGTACCGCCGCCAAATAACATGCGCTTATCCGCTGACAGGCGATAGTAATCAAGGATATAGCGCACATCTTCGACGCAGACGTCGGTTGGTAGCAGCTGGTCTGCTAAATCACCTAAGGGCTCGGTGGCGATAATCTGTGTCGATACCGGCATGACGCGGTCAGTTAATTTAGGTATGACTTTATTGAGATAGGCATTGCCGCACAGCACCGCTTGCTTACAAGTGACGCTACCAAATTCAGTAATAACTTTGATGTGGTCATCGGCATATTCAATATCAACGACTAAAGTGTTTTCATAGATAGTACCGCCAGATTTTTCGATGGCAGCGGCTTCACCAAGCGCGAGGTTTAGCGGATGGATATGACCACCTGAATGGTCAATAATACCGCCCACATAAGCGTCTGTTTTGATATGTTCTTGGATGCCATTTTTGTCGAGCATTTCTCGATCATGCATCCCATGACTTTCCCATAGGGCATGCGTCTCTTGTAAGTCTTTTAACTGACCATTATTTAACGCCGCAAAGATATTTTTCTCTTTAAGATCGCAGTCGATATTATAATCAGCGACAAAGCGCCGAATGATTTTGCCGCCACGGGTCACAAGCTGACCGACGAAATCTGCGTTTTCTTGACCATAAGACTTTTTGATTTTTTGCAGGCTGGCGTTAAGACCGTTGACGATTTGACCGCCATTACGCCCTGATGCGCCCCAACCAATTTGCGCACCTTCTAAAACCACCACTTCGTGATCGGTTTCAATGAGATGCAGCGCCGTTGATAAGCCGCTATAACCGCCACCGACTACACAGATTTCCACTTGAATATCATTTTTTAGCGTCGGTCTGTCGGGCTTAGGATTACGGCTGGCTGCATAATAGCTATCAGGATATTGCCCATTGTCTGAATAATGCGGAATGTTGCGCGTGTTATTCGAAGGCGGATTTTGGTTCATTGCTGCATTGCCATTTAAGTTGCTATTTGAGTTATTTGACATATCAAACATCCTGTAAATAGGTGAGGTATTCAAGGTTGGTCACTTGCTGAGCAAAGCGTTTGGCTTCTTGTTTTTTGACTGCAATTAATAGCTCAATCATCTCGCTTGGAAATAAAGAATCGATGATGTCGCTGCTTTCAAATTTGCGGATAGCGGACAGCCAGTCTAATGGCAAAGTTTTAAGCTCGGCTTCGTTATAAGTGATGCTATTGACCGGCTCTGGCGCTTCAAGCTTGTTTTCGATGCCATAAAGCATGCCTGCCAATACCGCACTACAGACCAGATAAGGGTTGGCATCGGCGCCAGAAACGCGGTGCTCGATACGGCGTGCTTGTGAGTCGCCGCCTGGGATGCGCACAGCAGCGGTGCGGTTTTCATAGCCCCATGACACATTGTTTGGTGCCAGTGTACCTGGGGTAAAGCGGCGATAAGAGTTGACATGGGGGGCAAATAATAAGGTGCAATCCGACATGGTTTTTAATAAACCTGCGACCGCATGACGCAAGATGTCTGACCCTTCTTCTGAGCCATCATCAAAGACATTATTGCCATCTTTATCGAGCAGGCTGCAGTGTACATGAAAGCCGTTGCCGGATTGCAATCCAAAGGGTTTTGCCATAAAAGTAGCCGTTAGCTTGCGGCGTGCTGCGACGGACTTAACTACTTGTTTGAATAAAATGGCATCGTCAGCAGCCTTTAACGGGTCATCGACGTGTAATAAGTTAATTTCAAACTGACCACAGCCGTTCTCAGCTAAAGCGGCATCAACCGGAATATCAAGTTTTTTGCATTGCTCATAAACTTCGTCTAAAAACTCATCAAACTGCAATAAGTCATTGATACTTAAAATAGAAGTCTTATTTAGCCTTAAGCCGCTCTTTGGACGGATAGGCGGTTTTGGGCTTTCACCTTCGGTGTAATCAATCAAATAAAATTCAAGCTCTGTTGCCATGACTGGCGTTAATCCGAGTGCTTTGAATTTTTTACTGACATAATCTAAGACGTGGCGTGCGTCACCGTAATAAGGCTCGTTGTCTTCGGTATAAAGCCAAACGGGCAATAGCGATGAGGGCGCGCTGGTATTGAGGAGCGGATAGGCAGCGCGGCCGGTAGGACGAGCAATGGCATCGATATCGCCATTGCACTGAGAGGATTCGATAACGTCAGCGCCCCAGATGTCGACGCCTAAAATTGATAAAGGTAAGCGTATGGCACCATTTTCTGCTTTTTCCATCTGATTAAAGGGGATGCGCTTACCACGAAGTAAGCCATTAATATCCCCCGCTGCAACATACACATATTCCGTATTATTTGCAGATTCGACCATTCCCTTGGTTGTCGTCATGTCTATTATCCCTATTGATGTTGATTTTTACTCTGATTATAGTTGCGCCGTTTATGGCCGCTGTCATTCATAATTGACAAATCCTGATGGTGAATGACGTTAAATAAAACAGTATTGCTAAATAAAACAGCACTTATAACTGCCGTGGCTGATACCACATGGTTTACTTTACTAAGTATTTCCTTCCTATCATTGCTTGATGTTTTTACTGCAAAATGAATCACTTAGCATTGTTCTTAGCCTTGTTTTTATCGGTAATGACATTGGGGTGTAGAGACGGTAATTCACCTTTTGTCTTACTGATGTCCTTCAATATATGACTGAAATTTATAGTTGTCAAATGATATTTAAAACTATTAAAAAGTAATTAATTATATTCATATTGGTTTTAATTATCTAAAAATGAAGTTTATAGTTTACAATGTCCGAAATTTTGTGTTAGATTTTAATCAAAGAAATCTCGGTATATTGAAGTTTTGAGGCTCAGATATCACATTCAAGGAAGAATAAAATGCAAACTTATCGCCCCATTATTGCCATCGTCTCCTGTCATAAAATGGTCGACGGTCAACCTGCGCAAGCGGTGTACCAAAAATATATCGATGCGGTACATTTTTATGGTGGCAATCCTATCTTGCTGCCCAATACTGCCGCTGAGAGTGAGAACTTCGCGGCTTTGATTGCCATTGCTGACGGTATTTTATTGACGGGCAGTTACAGTAACGTCGCGCCTGCACGTTATGGCGCTTCGCATATTGAAGAAAAGCAGGACTTAGGTCGTGATGAGCTGAGCTTTAAACTGCTTGCTCATGCAGAGAAGGCGGGTACGCCTTTATTGGCAGTATGCCGAGGCTTGCAAGAGATGAATGTCTATTTTGATGGCAGCCTGCATCCAGATTGGCGTGAAGTAGAAGGGTTTTATGAGCCGCATTTGGAAGACAATACCCAGCCGCTTGAGGTGCAATACCAGCCGGTGCATGACGTGATTATTCAGCCTGAGGGGCGACTGGCAGCGTTTGGCGAAAAATGGCACGTCAATTCGTTGCACAAACAAGCCATCAATACAGTAGGTCGAGATTTATTTGTCGAAGCACGTGCACCGGATGGATTGGTAGAAGCCATCAGCTTAATAAAACATCCATTTATGATTGGTGTACAATGGCATCCTGAGTTAAATTATGCACAAGACGATTTGTCAAAATTTCTATTCAAGGAATTTATCCACTATGCCAGCAAAAAACACGGTTCATAATAGTGCAGAAAACGATATTGAAAAACAGGACATTGCGCCTGAAAATGAAATGGACTTACTCGAAGACGAGGCTGAAAAACAAGACGAAGACGATGCTGATGACGTTAACAGCGCTGAAGAAGATGCGTCAGAATCTGAACTCGAAATGGACAGCCAGCCTGAAGAGGATATCGGTAAAAAAATCAATCAACTGCGCCTTGCAAAAGGCTACTCGCAACGCAAGCTGGCAAGGATGGCAGGGGTAACCAATACTTCAATCAGTGCGATTGAGCGTAATAAAGTCAGCCCAGCGGTCAATACACTTAAAGCCATCTTACAGGTGCTAGGGTCTGATTTGACGACTTTTTTCAGTGATGAGTGGAAAGAGCCCAAAGCACGTGTGGTGGTCACACCAAAGGATTTGATAGAGCTTAGCGAGTCAAGCAGTAGAGTGTCGCTCAAACAGGTATATAACTGTAGCACCACCAAAAATCTGGGGTTTTTGATTGAGACCTATCAGCCCAATAGCTCGACCGAAGAAAAAATCGCTCACGAAGGCGAAGAGATTGGCACCGTTATTGAAGGCAAAGTCTTAATTCGTATCGAAGAGACGACTTATTTGTTGAATGAAGGTGACAGTTATGTGATTGATACCATTAAACCGCACACCTTTATCAATCCTACTGATGGCATAACTCGTATCGTAAGCGCGCATACGCCGACGACTTACTAAGTTTATATTAAAGTTCAATTGGCGTTAAAAACTGTTTTGCAAAAGCCTATTATTTATAAAGAGTTTAGAGTTTATTAGCCACTATCTCAAGCACTGTATCTAGCAATAGAAGCAGTGCTTTTTTTCGCTAAAAATAAGGGGTCATAAATAAGCTATTAGGTATTGCTTTGGTCTTGGCTTGCTTTTTGTTTATCGGCTGGTTTTACTGTTTCTATCGTTTGTATTGCCTTAGCATTTTCTACTTTAACGGTTGCAGTATTAGTCTCTGCTTTAGCATCTGTCGTTTTAGTAGAGTCTTTAAACAACCTGACTTTGCTGATTTTATCCGCGGGCTCGATTTTTACATAAGGAGATTCAGGAATAGATTTAGATGCCTTACTAAGGCCTTTCTTAATTTTTTTAACCGCCGCTGCATCCGCCTGCGCTTGTTCTTCTGCAAGCGATTGGTCATATAACCCTTGATAGACAAGTAGGGTTTGTTCAATCATCTCACGCATGGTGAATTTATTGGTCATCTCAGGACGGGTGACACTCTCTAGCTGGTTGCGCACCGCTTTACAGAGCGCTTTGGCGTTGTATTTTTTGACCAATCCTTGCGGATAAAGTGGCTGTAGTATCTCGCTAAAGGCCGCTTGATCCCAGCCAATGACTGGCGTACCTAAGTGAATTGCTTGCAGGGCATTGATGCCAATCGATTCTGGCTCGTTGGCCAACGCCATGACGATATTGGCCGCCGACAGCCATTCGCGCATGTCATTACGTTTGCTGCCGACGTAAGTTATGCGCTCAGACAGTCCAAGCGTATTGCTGCGCTGGCGGAAATCTTCATGCGCCACATCACCTTCGCGGTAATCATCGTCCATAATAATGACGTGAATATTGGGAAATTGTTCTTGCAGATTACCCAAGATATCAATCAGCCATTCTTGCCCATATTCATTGCCAATAATGGTCGGAAAAACCAGCCATTTTTTATGTTCAAGTTCAGGGTATTCGGCGAACGTATGTCGCAGCCAATACACAGAAGGGTTGTGTCGATACGGATAGCGACGGGTATCGACACCGCGGTAGATGCGCTTAATAACTTTAGGTTCTAGCTCCTCACGGCGTAAGCCTTTTTTTAAATAATTGGTGACGCTATCAGAGACCGTGATGATGGTATCGACATCGAGCAGCGCTTGCGAGTACTTATTAATCGGATAAAAACCGTACATGGTCGAGACCAGTTTGGGACGACGCTTGAGGCGGGCGCGGCGCAAGGCCAAATGCAATATCCATGCAGGGGTGCGCGAATGCACATGAATGACATCAGGGTCATATTTCTCAATCAGGCGGCGCAGCGGGGCGACTTGTAGCAGCGACAGCCAAGATTTCTTATTCATATACAGCTGATGGTAAATATCACCATCGCGCTTTAGGCGTTTGACCAAGTCATTTTCTTCATCGGCGCTGGCGATAATGATAGACGTATGGCCATTTTTAACCAAAGCGCGACCCAGATGAAAAATGCCGCGCTCGGATTCATCATGCTTTAAGGACGACAGTAAGCGCATAACTTTCATAATAGCGTCGGTCACCAAATAAGATATCAAGCTGCTATTGTCAGTTAAAAGTGCTGAAAACTCAACTACCAAGATAAAAAGATAAGGTCGGATTTGCTATACTTTTTTTAGCTAAGATTAATCATTTAATGACTGTTAACCTTATTCTCAATCTTAATAAACTAGCGGCGTTTTTGTAGATGCTCAGCATTTGGCAGCACTTGCTTCTCACTGAGATATTTCCAATAGCGCTGCGGCAAATATTGCTTATGCAGCCGCGGATTTTTACGCTCCTTGATATTGACGTTGGTAAAGTAACCTTGCCAAAACTTTTGATAGCGCTGCTCATCTTGACTATGGATACTAGCAGGATTACGCAGTACGGCATCGTCTAGGTCAGTGATGGTTTGCAAGGCAGCAGGGCGCGACGGCGTACTTTTACTTTTATCATAATAAATGCCATAGCCGCGCGCCACATCATAAATCGCCCAATGCTGGTCTTGGTAGCGCTGCCGAAAATGCTCACCAATCAAAGGCAGTACATTAAAATCAGGCTCAACGCGGGCAAAGTAAATGTCATCAGTAGTATGCTCAAAGCGCACAAAGGCTTCCATGCGGTGCTTTTCTCTACCGACAGACTTGACGGTTTGTACCAGATCCAAGACATTCAGGTTACCCAAATCTTCCATAATAGCGCGGCTAGGGTAGTCGATGGCATATTTAACCACCTGAAATAAAGTGGTGCCGATATGGTCTTTTTCTGATAAAAATCCCCACAGAATATTACGCATACCTGAACGACCTAATAATTTATGCAGTTTTGTTAGTACGCGTTCGGCATAGTCTTCATTAATGGTAACGCTGTCTGCCTGAGCGATTAACGAGGGGACATAGCAGTCTTGAGCAATTAACTGTAAGGATTCATCATCTTGTAAGCGATTGGCATAGACATAAAATACCGCACTCAGCCAACCTTCAAAACTTGGCTCATAAAGCACAATACTGGGCGTTAAGTGACCGACAATATAGTCATGACTTTGCATCAGTTGTGACATTTATGTTCCTATTTATAATAGTGGCAATTAAAACCATACTCATTAACACCATACTCATTAACACCATACTAATCAAAACCGTACTCATTAAAACAGCGCCAACTGCCCATTACGTTGATCTTTATATTTGGTTTGTGTTTGTGCCAGTACGTATTGACGAAAGTTGTCGCGCGTTAAATGCGCGAGATGTTCGTTTTTACCCGTCGTAGCGATAAAGTATTTGGCACGATTGACCGCCGCACCCATCTTTTTTAAATGATAAAGCGTCAACTGATTAAACTTGCGTGCTTTTACTATCTTTTTAGCCGTCTTGGTACCGATACCGGGAATACGCACAATCATCTCGTAAGTGGCGGTTTGAATATTAACGGGAAAATGCTCACGATGGCGAATCGCCCACGCCAATTTAGGGTCGCAATCCAAGTCTAGAAATGGCGAGTCTGGCTCAACGATTTCGTGCGCGCCAAAACCATAAAAGCGCATTAGCCAATCGGCTTGATACAGACGGTTTTCACGTATCATCGGCACAGGCGTTCCAATCGCTGGCAAGCGACTATCTGCCAACATCGGCACATAGCCAGAGTAATAGACGCGTTTCAAATCATACTGCTTATAAAAATGACTCGATAGCTGTATGACTTGTAAATCAGTTTCATTACTGGCGCCAACAATCATCTGGCTAGTTTGACCCGCTGGGGTAAATTTTGGTGCTTTTTTATGGGTTTTACGGCTCTCTTTGATGGTGATAATTTCAGTTTTAACCGTTTCCATTGGCGCTTTTAATTCATCATGCGACTTCTCTGGAGCGAGCAAAGCCAGTCCTGATTTGGTTGGAATCTCAATATTGACGCTAAGGCGATCGGCATACAATCCCGCTTCTAGTAGCAATTCTTTTGACGCGCCCGGAATAGTCTTAAGGTGAATATAGCCATTAAAGCGCTCGCGGGTACGCAGTATCTTGGCGACCTCGACCAAGCGCTCCATCGTATAATCGCCACTTTTAAAAATACCTGAGCTGAGAAAAAGCCCTTCGATATAATTACGCCGATAAAACTGCATGGTCAAATCAACGACTTCTTCAACACTAAAAGCAGCGCGCGGCGTGTCATTGCTCTTACGCGAGGTACAATAAGCGCAATCGTAGATGCAGTGATTAGTCAAAAGGATTTTAAGGAGGCTGACGCAGCGACCATCTTCGGTATAGCTGTGGCAAATACCCGTTGCGGAGGCATCACCAAGACCATCGCCTTGGTTTTTGCGCGTACCAGCGGAGGATGAGCACGAAACATCATACTTAGCAGCGTCTGCTAAGATATTGAGCTTACCTTGCAGGCGTTCATAATTGACGGTTGCCATAAGCGCTATTTACCAAATCATTTATAGGTATGTATTTTAGCAAAATTAAGCTTAAGTCATTGTAAAGGTAGGATAATTATATAAACAAGACGACAACTAGTGTCGCTAGAACACTAAAAATATTAACAAGAATAGTTGGTATTCATACTTCTTTAAAATAAAAAAAGCCCCGCGTTTGCAAGGCTTTAAAGTAATTATTTAGTAAAATATGACATTTTATAAGGTCGTCATTACTGAACTTTAGCTCGTATAACGACGGTCTGAGCAGCATTTGGGCTAAGGTCAACCAAGTTCCATTTTAGACCCGAATAATTTTCTTTTACAACCACGGTATTGCCCACTTGTTGGATGGTTTGATAGCTATCGCCGCCAGTGGTGGCAAGCGTTGGTAACGGACTGTTTAGTGACAATAATTGCACGCCATTTGGCAGAGAAACCATGGCATTGATATCGGTAACAGGCTGCGCGGTGGTATTGGTATAAGTGGTGTGATATTCGATGACGTCACCAGGCGCGATATGATTGGCGGGTACGGCCACTTCACGACCATCTTTATTTTTTAATATTTTCATGACTTTGGTTTGAGCATTAACCACACCAGGCGTGCTAAAAGTTGGGGTCAATTGCAGAGTATCTAAAGAGGTAGAAACGATTTGCGTCGTTGCCGGTTGGTTAGTGACGATAGTAGTCGTTGGGGCATTGATGACGGGCAACTGGGTCACCGGCGTCACCGGCAAGACTTCGGTCACGCTGGTCGTTGGAACAGCTATGACGTCAACTCTGCTGGTTTGATTGGTGACTTGGTTGGTCACAGGTACGCTCGTGACCGTGGCATTGCCTTGAGTAACAACAGTATTAACGCCTGAGCGAACCATATAACGAGGCACATTGCTCACTTGTGTACTGTAAAACGGCATGCCATCTTGCATGGTAATGCCATTTGGCGTTGCAGTGATAACCGCTGTTTTGCCGTCTGAGTAACTTTCGACCACTGTGGTACTGCTGCTCACAGATGGTACAACCGTTACTTCAGGTGCGGCATGGGCAGCAGCTAGCGACAGAAAACTACCCGCTAAGACCATTGATATGGCTGTAGGAATAGTGTTTTTTTTAATGAAGGCATGTTTAAGCGCTTTTTTATTCGTAGCCTGAAATGCTGGCGTATTGATTGGCGTGGTCATAATAGATTCCTTTAAAGTAGCAGTAAATAAAGCCGCTAATGAAGTAGCAAAAAAATAAAATTTAAAAAAACAAGGTTGAGAAAAACAACGCTTATATAAGAAAAAACCCTCGTCAAATGAGCATGTAAACCATGTCAAATAACGAGGGCAAAGGTACTTATGATAGCCAACACTTGCTATCATTCCATCATTATTTTAGTCAAATGCTTAGCACTTAATGTGTGAACAATTATGCGCTAAAAAGAATTGAGTAAAAAAGCTGCATTGTGTAACTAATATTTTACTAATAATGACGTTGTGTACTATTTTTTGCATCTATAAGTTGCACTAAAAATATATAGTTGAATACAAATAAATTAGATACGTCGCTATCAAATCGTTCAATGAAAAGTTGTATCGTTTTTATATCTAATTAACTATACCTATCTACAAAAAAAGCTTTTGTTATCGAAAGCTTTTTCTTAAAGGTGATCTATTTATCTACAAAATAAGCAAGATTAATCGTAAATCACTTTCATGATTTCATACTCGACTATGCCTTTGGGCGTTTCGATACGGACTTCGTCGCCTTCAGACTTGCCAATCAAACCACGCGCAATCGGCGAGTTGACTGAGATTTTGCCAGCTTTAAAGTCAGCTTCGTCATCACCAACGATTTTGTATTGTTTTTCTTCTTCGGTATCCATATTTTCAATGACCACACTCACGCCAAATACCACTCGGCCATCATTTGGTAGCGTAGCAGGGTCGATGACCTGTGCAGCGCCAAGCTTGGCTTCGATATCACGTATACGCGCTTCGCAAAAACCTTGTTGTTCGCGAGCGGCATGGTATTCAGCGTTTTCTTTTAAGTCGCCGTGTTCGCGCGCCTCAGCGATGGCCGCTGTAATACGTGGACGGTCGACACTTTTTAACTGTTTTAGTTCGGCTTCTAGCGCCGCATGTCCTTGTGGAGTCATGGGATAACGTTGCATGTTTTTTCCTTAAACCAATAACACCACACCATCTCCTAGTGAATAGTGAGATGGTGTCAGTGTTGTTGCAATGAGTATGTAATATAAAAAGAATGAGGTTGAGGCTGCGTCGTAAGTAACTGCACACTTAGCGATTAACTATCAGTACGGATACACTTACCGAAAAGACGCCTTAACCTTACGTAATAAAAAGCATAGTCGCAGTTCAGCCACTATGCTTTTTAGGTTTATCTTTTAAAAACTTTATTTTTCTAAAGTACAATTTTTTTAAGTACTATAGTCGTATAAAAACCAGACATAATTTTTGCCAACGCTTTTAAATAAACGTCACTATGATGCTTAATCTACTGAAATTATACCACCAAGTCAATAGTACTAAGCGATAGTCTTTGCTTGTTCATGCAAATCTTGTAGCTTATACACATCAAACGGTAGGTCAATCGCATAAGATTTACAAACTGCATCTGCCGCGCCTAATGTCGTGACGTAGAATACTTTACCTTGTAGGGCACTGCGGCGGATAGAGAATGAATCCTCTTGCGCTTGTTTGCCTTCAGTAGTATTGATAATAAGGTCAATTTTGCCATTTTTCAAGGCATCGACGATATGTGGGCGACCTTCGGTGACTTTGTTAATTTGCTTACATTCAATACCGTTTTCCGCCAGTACTTTTTGCGTACCCGTGGTGGCGACGATTTTAAAGCCATAGTCGATAAGCTGGCGAGCGATAGGAGTGACTTGCTCTTTATCGCTATCACGCACCGAGATAAAGACAGTTTTGGTTTCGCCCTCAGTTGGTAGACCTGGCAGGCGCTCATTACTACCGATAACCGCTTTGTAGAATGCTTCGCCAAAGGTTTTACCCACACCCATCACTTCACCAGTTGATTTCATCTCGGGGCTCAAGATTGGGTCAACACCCGGAAATTTAGCAAATGGGAATACCGCTTCTTTGACCGCATAAAATGCTGGGACGATTTCAGTGGTAAAACCTTGATCTTTCAATGACGTACCAGCCATACAGCGCGCCGCGACTTGTGCTAATGACGTACCGATACATTTAGATACGAAAGGTACGGTACGGGCTGCACGTGGGTTCACCTCTAGAATGTAAACCGTTTCGCCTTTTACCGCGAACTGAACGTTCATCAAACCGACGACGCCAAGCTCTTTTGCCATCGCCACGGTTTGCGCGCGCATTTTATCGCAAAGCTCATCTGATAATGAGTAAGGCGGCAATGAGCAAGCCGAGTCACCAGAGTGCACGCCAGCTTGTTCGATATGCTGCATGATACCGCCAATCACCACGTCAGTGCCGTCGCAGACACAGTCAACATCGACTTCGATGGCATCATCTAAGAAGCGGTCAAGGAGTACAGGCGCTTCGTTTGACGCTTGAACAGCCGTACGCAAGTAATGTTTGAGCTCATCTTCATTATAGACGATTTCCATCGCGCGACCACCGAGTACATAAGATGGGCGGACTACTAGTGGGTAGCCAACGTCTTTGGCTTTGACCAAACCATCTTCTAAGCTTGTCGCTAACGCATTGGTTGGTTGCACAAGGTTCAATTGCTGAATCATATGCTGAAAGCGTTCGCGGTCTTCAGCGCGGTCGATCGCATCAGGACTGGTACCGATGATTTTGACGCCAGCAGCTTCAAGCGCACGCGCCAGTTTTAATGGGGTTTGACCGCCAAATTGCACAATCACGCCGTCTGGATTTTCGATACGGACGATTTCAAGTACATCTTCTAAGGTGATTGGCTCAAAATACAGACGGTCTGAGGTGTCATAATCGGTTGAAACCGTTTCAGGGTTACAGTTAACCATGATGGTCTCGTAGCCGTCTTCGCGCATGGCAAGGGCTGCGTGAACACAGCAATAGTCAAACTCGATACCTTGACCGATACGGTTAGGACCACCACCGATAACCATGATTTTCTTGTTATCCGTTGGATTGGCTTCACATTCGCTATCGTACGTTGAGTACATATAAGCGGTGCTGGTGGCAAACTCTGCCGCACAGGTATCGACGCGTTTATAGACAGGATAAACGTTTAAATCCCAACGCTTTTTGCGTAGCTGCTTTTGTGAGACGCCAAGCAGTTTTGCCAAACGTAAATCCGATAAGCCTTTACGCTTAAAGCTACGCAGGTTTTGCTCAGTTAAACCGCCAAAGCCTAGGGCTTTAACTTGTACTTCGGTTTTGACAATGTCTTCAATTTGTACCAAAAACCATGGATCGATTTTGGTTAAATTAAACACTTCATCGACACTCATGCCGATACGGAAAGCATCGGCAATATAATAAATGCGTTCAGGCGTTGGAATGGTTAAGCGATTGTTAATCTCGCTACGGGCTTTTTCAATACTGACTTTTGCTAAGTCGATTTGCTCATCAAAACCATCATTGCCGGTTTCCATGCCGCGCAGGGCTTTTTGCATCGATTCTTGGAAGTTGCGACCGATTGCCATCACTTCACCAACCGATTTCATCTGGGTTGATAACACACTGTCGGCTTGTGGGAATTTCTCAAAGTTAAAGCGAGGTATTTTGGTCACAACATAATCGAGCGCCGGCTCAAAGCTCGCTGGCGTTTTGCCGCCTGTGATGTCATTTTGCAATTCATCTAGGGTATAACCAATCGCCAATTTGGCAGCGATTTTAGCAATCGGGAAGCCGGTTGCTTTTGATGCCAATGCCGATGAGCGTGAGACACGCGGGTTCATCTCGATGACGACCATACGACCCGTGTCAGGGTTGATACCGAACTGGACGTTTGAGCCGCCTGTTTCCACACCGATTTCACGCAGTACGGCTAATGAAGCATTACGCATGATTTGGTATTCTTTGTCGGTCAAAGTTTGTGCTGGGGCGACTGTGATTGAGTCGCCGGTATGCACGCCCATTGGGTCAAAGTTCTCAATCGCACAAATGATGATGCAGTTGTCGTTTTTATCACGAACCACTTCCATCTCATATTCTTTCCAGCCGATTAGTGACTCATCAATAAGCAATTGATGGTTCGGTGATAAGTCAAAACCGCGCTCACAAATCTCGATAAATTCGTCACGATTGTACGCAATACCGCCGCCTGAACCGCCCATGGTAAATGACGGACGAATGATGCACGGATAGCCCATTTTTTCTTGGGTTGCAAAGGCTTCTTCCATGGTCTCAGCGGTTTCAGCGCGCGGGCACTCAAGGCCGATACGCTTCATGGCTTTATCAAATAAGTTGCGGTCTTCTGCCATCTCGATTGAGTCTTTGGTCGCGCCAATCAATTCACAGTTGTATTTGGTCAAGACGCCATGTTTGTCTAGGTCTAAAGCACAGTTTAGCGCTGTCTGTCCGCCCATCGTTGGCAGGATAGCATCCGGACGCTCTTTAGCAATGATTTGCTCAACCGTCTGCCAGGTAATCGGCTCGATATAAGTCGCATCAGCCATGACAGGGTCGGTCATGATGGTTGCAGGGTTTGAGTTGACCAAGATGACGCGGTAGCCTTCTTCTTTTAGCGCTTTACAAGCCTGCGCGCCTGAGTAGTCAAACTCACATGCTTGGCCGATGACGATGGGGCCTGCGCCAATGATAAGAATGCTTTTTATGTCGGTACGTTTTGGCATAGTTAGGGCTACCTTCGTTTGGGTGATATTTTGAGTAATCTGTATTTTAACGATATGTTCGATAATACTTATCGTGTCTGCTAGGGTGCAGCTTGAACCACCATCTGTGCTTCAAGCTTTATACTTATATTTATTCTCTGTTTGCGGTTAACTATTGATAAGTTACGCTTTTGCCGCTGCCATCATATCCGCAAACCTATCAAACAGTGGCGCAGCATCATGTGGACCAGGGCTGGCTTCTGGGTGACCTTGAAAACTAAAGACCGGCTTATTGGTCAGTTCAATGCCTTGGTTGGTACCATCAAATAATGAGCGATGGGTAGATTTAACGTTATCAGGCAAGGTGTCTTCATCAACGGCAAAACCATGGTTTTGACTGGTAATCATCACCGTACCAGTGGCTAAGTCTTGGACAGGATGGTTGGCACCGTGATGACCGGTTTTCATTTTGATAGTGTTGGCACCGCTGGCAAGACCAATGAGCTGATGACCTAAGCAGATACCAAAGGTTGGAATGTCGGTTTCTTCAATGATATGACGGACCGCATCGATAGCGTAATCACAAGCCGCAGGATCGCCAGGACCATTTGATAAGAAGATACCGTCTGGATTCATTGCTAACACATCTGCAATAGGCGTTTGGGCGGGTACGACCGTCACATGACAACCGCGGTCTACGAGCATACGCAGGATATTGGTTTTGCTACCAAAATCGTAGGCGACAACGTTGTATTTTGAGTCAACATGGGTGCCAAGCTGTTTAAAAAAGCCGCCCGTACCGCTATCATGGCTGCCCGGTATATCGCGGTTGAGTAGTGTATCTGATAAATCCCAGCTGCCTGCTGTCCATTCAAACGTCTTCGGCGTACAGCATTCTTTTGCCAAGTCCATGCCTTCGATACCAGCGAATTCTTGCGCCAATTTAATCGCTTGCTGCTCATCTTCGCTGCTAATCGTTGCGCCGTTAGAAGCGGTCATGATACAACCGTTTTGTGCACCTTTATCACGTAATAAGCGCGTCAACTGGCGGGTATCGATATCAGCAATGGCGACCGTATCATGGTTCTGTAAATAATCCGTCAATGACTCTGAGTTACGGAAGTTTGAAGTGACCATCGTCGCGTCACGAATGATAAGCCCTTCAGCCCATACTTGATGGCCATTACCAGATTCGACATCTTCAGCGTTGGTGCCGGTATTGCCGATGTGCGGATAGGTAAGCGTGACCAGCTGGCGCGCGTAACTTGGGTCAGTTAGGATTTCTTGGTACCCTGTCATGGCTGTATTAAATACCACCTCACCGACACGATGACCAAGACTACCGATACTCAAACCGCGAAAAATAGTACCGTCTGCTAGTGCCAAAATTGCTTGTATTTCTGCCGATGAATTCAAGGGTTGCCTCCGCTGTTATGGGTGAGTGCCGTGATGTTTTATGGTAAAAATGTTGCGCTAAAATGGTTTTTTAGAGGTATTTAAATACTGCTAAATACACATAAAAAAGGGCTGAAGCCAAATTTTTCCCACAAAAAAGCGAGAAGACATCATAGATGAAAAGGTACAGGATTCACTAAGGGTGAATGAGTAACTTGCATCATGTCCGCTCGCTTTGGCACAGATTTTGCGCATTATACTAGAGTTTTGCGTTAAGGGCTAGCATCTTATCTCTTCTGTTATTTCTAATGTCTGTATTTAGTGCTTTCAAATGGGATAAATAAGTGCTATTAAAAACTATAATGCACCGATACCCCATAATAGTCGGGTGCTAAATTGGTGGCGATGTGCACTTGGTCGTCATAATAGCTTTTGGTTAAATACATACTACTGGCAATTCCTAATGCTGCCCCTGCCACCACGTCGGCCACATCATGCTCATCGGCTTCAACACGACTATAAGCCACGAAACCTGCGCCAATATACGCAGGAATGCTATATTCTAAGCCATAGCGTTTATGGATAAAGCTGGCACCCTGAAACGCCATCGAGGTATGGCCAGAAAGGAAGGAATCCTCATCACGGCCATTGGGTCGCTCTTTGTCTATCACCGACTTTAGGACTTGCGTCGTAGCAACGTTGGTCGCAAATGAATAGTAAAATTGCTGACGACCCTCTTTATCATCCATATAATAAGTGCTACCGTAAGCAGCAGCTGGAATGGCAAAGGCCAGTACATCGCCTACCTTACTAGTAGTGCTACTGTCAGCGTGGGCAGGGATGGCAGCCATCAAGCTGGTCGATAATAAAACGATAGGGGCGTATTTTTTGCTGATCATCACTGCGATCCTAAAAAAGGTTGGTGAGCGTTGATTGTCTCTATAAAATTCTATAGTTATTTTATAGGGATAAATGGCATACGGCTTTATTCTAAATTCTAATTGCTCTATTGATTGGCGGCAGCATTATACTATAAAGTTTTTATCTTTCTTTACAACTATCATGCTTTAAGTCACATTTATTTGTGGCACGCTTTTTACCATATATAAACTTGTATAAAAATAACCACTAAGGATGGATGATGATTTATCAATATTTAGACAAAACGCCAGAGTTTGCCGTACCATTTAATGGTTGGGTTGCTGATACAGCACGGGTGATAGGCGATGTGTATTTGGGTCATCAAGCCAACGTCTGGTTTGGCGCGGTGATTCGCGGTGACAACGAGCGCATTCATATCGGTGATTATAGTAATGTGCAAGAAAACAGCGTCATTCATACCGATGCAGGGATTGAGGTTAAAATCGGCGATTACGTCACCATTGGCCATTTAGCGATGCTGCATGGCTGCGAAGTTGGTGATAATAGCTTGATTGGTATTGGCGCGGTGGTATTGAATAATGCCAAAATCGGTAAAAACTGTATCATTGGTGCCAAAGCTTTGGTTACTGAAGGTAAAGAGATACCGGATAATTCGCTGGTGATGGGCGCGCCGGCAAAAGTGGTCAAAACCTTAAGCGATGAGCAAGCGGCAATGTTAAAGCTATCAGCTATGCATTATGCGGAGCGCTGTCAGAAATTTAAAACCGGCCTAACAGAAATAGCGATGCCTGATTGAGGCATCAGAAAGCGGAATTTTATGCCATTAGCATCATGATAAGCCAAATAACGGCAAAAATGATAATACCGATAATCAGTCCGCGGAAGATATCATGGCGTATAGAATGGTCATTAAGGTAATGATTATTACTCGTATCATCGATATTTAAAGCATTGACGCTTTCAGCGCCGGCGCTTTTACCGACGATAAAACCCGTTAACGCCCCCAAAACTAGCATAAACGGCGTGAATAGCCAGAATATCTCGCCATTGCCCATACCGGCGATGGAGCGAATAACAACGATGGCAAGGTCGATAAGTAAGCCGCCAAAACCATATAACAGAGCGTTTAACAGCGCATAAAGTAGACGCTCTAAAGGCGATTGATAGCTTTTGCCTAACTGCCGTCGCCTGATTTCTCTGATGGAGCGGGCAGGACGTCGCGGTCGGTTGGACAAAGCAGTTTTATCATCAGGCGCTTTCATACAGTTCTCTATTGTTATTATCAAGCAGATTAAAGATAAGGTAATGAGATATTAAAGTAAACAAGTTAGCATAATTATGTTTGGTAAACAGTAGGCTTCTAAAAATTTACGCAGCATGTTTTATATCCAATAATTTTTTAACATATTTTATAGTCAAAAAATCATTCCTTTAATTAATAAAAACAAGGCTCCATTATGCAGGCAACACAAGCAGGACAAGCGCCGAAAGAGTTGGCACTTTTTGATTTAGACCATACGTTACTCGATGTCGATAGCGACTATCTTTGGGGCGAGTATATCGTCAAGCATAATCTGGTTGACGAAGCTGAATATCGCACCGCCAATCAAAAGTTTTATCAAGATTATATCGAAGGTACGCTCGATGCGACCGAATACAATGAATTTGTCGCGCAATTTTTAAGTAGCTTACCGATGGACAGACTGCATGAGCTACGCGAAGATTATATTAAGACGGAAATCGAGCCGCATATTCGCCCAAAAGCCATGGAGGCGCTCTGTCATCACGTCGAGCAGGGTCACGACGTGGTGATTATTTCTGCCACCAATGATTTTGTAGTGTCGGCGATTGCTAAGCGTTTTGGTATTGAAGAGAGTAATGTACTATCGACGCCACTTGAGATACAAAACGAGCGTTATACCGGTAAATTAACCGATAAGCCCAATTTTAAAGAAGGTAAAATCTACCATCTAGACAAGTGGCTTAATAAAAAGCAATTAGCGGGTATCACTTTTGATAAAACTTATGCCTATTCAGATTCCAAAAATGACATTCCATTACTCGAATGGGCGGATGTGGCTATCTGTGTGTCACCCGACGATGCCCTGCATGCGCACGCGCTGGCCCATCGCTGGGCAGTAGAAGATTGGTCGATTTAGCTAGTCTATAGCTATTTAATATAAAGGCAGTATTAATTAGCCAACTATTTAGCATCAATCTCATTTAAAATAGCGCCACATCAGTAAGATATTTATTTAAAAAGACAGGAAACTTTATGGAAATCAATCCGTATCAAGAACGTATCAAAGATTTATCTGAGCGTGGGCAGGATTTGCGGAGGTATCTTTGACTTCGACGGTAAGCAAGAACGCTTAGAGGAAGTCAATTTAGAATTGGAAAACCCTGAGCTGTGGAATGATCCAGAGCGCGCGACCAAGATTAATAAAGAAAAAAGTCAGCTTGATGGCGTCATCGACGTTGTGGTTTCGCTTGAAATGACTTTAGCAGATGCCGCTGCCATGCTTGATTTAGCAGTAGAAGCAGAAGACGAATCCTTGCTTGCTGATGTGCAAGCAGAGCTCGACAATGCGGAGAAACGCGTTGCGGATTTAGAGTTCCGCCGGATGTTTAGCGGTGAGATGGATCCGAACAATTGCTACTTGGATATCCAGTCGGGTAGTGGTGGCACCGAAGCGCAAGATTGGGCAGAAATGCTGCTGCGGATGTACACGCGCTGGGCCGAATCTCATGGCTTTAAAGTCGAAGTTATCGAAGTATCGTCAGGTAGTGTCGCTGGCATTAAGTCAGCGACGATTGAGATTAAAGGCGATTATGCCTTTGGTTGGTTACGTACCGAAATTGGCGTGCATCGCTTAGTGCGTAAGTCACCATTTGATAGTAATAATGGTCGTCATACTTCCTTTGCCGCCGTTTTTGTATCGCCTGAAATCGATGACAACGTTGAAATTGATATCAATCCAGCCGATTTGCGTATCGATACTTACCGCTCATCAGGCGCGGGTGGTCAGCACGTGAACACCACCGATTCTGCGGTGCGTATTACTCACGAGCCAAGTGGCGTGGTGGTCACGTGTCAGAACGAGCGTAGCCAACATGGAAACAGAGCGACGGCGATGAAAATGCTCCGCGCCAAGTTGTATGAGCTTGAGATGCAAAAACGTATGGAGAGCCAGCAAGCGGTCGAGGATAATAAATCTGATGTCGGTTGGGGCAGTCAAATCCGCTCTTATGTACTCGATGACTCGCGTATCAAAGACTTGCGTACTGGTGTTGAAACCTTTAATACTGGCGCGGTACTCGATGGTGACCTCGATCAATTTATCGTAGCAAGCTTAAAAGCTGGGCTGTAAATTTAGTCCATAAATACTATCGACTGCTATACATAAAAGGAACAGCAATAGCCTATTATAAAGGCGATTTAATAAAGATAAACGAGCGACTTTGAGAGTTTACGAACAACAGAGCCGAGTGTTCTTTATTAAATTGCTATGCTGTTATAGATAGCCTATTACTGCTATTTAATCACTAATCAGACTTTAAACGAAACGACTTAAGGAAAATTATGCCAAGCGTTAATAACTATTTTGATAATAAAGTGACTTCTATCGCCTTTCAAACGGCAACCCTGCCAGCTACTGTTGGCGTGATGGAAATTGGCGAGTATGAGTTTGGTACTAGCGATTTTGAAACCATGAGCGTAGTCAGTGGAGCATTGACGGTAAAACTGCCAGAAAGTGATGAGTGGCAAACCTTTAATGCGGGCGAGCAATTTACCGTTGAAGCCAACCAGAAGTTTCAAGTAAAAGTAGACGTTGAAAGTGCTTATTTATGTACTTATGGTAAATAATCATTTTTAGTTTAGATTTGTGTCGTAAAAAAACGCCAAGTGCTTAACGCTTGGCGTTTTTTTGTGCGTATTATTCTGAATAAATTTAAAGATAGTAGACTGACAACATAGAGCCAATCAAAGTTATAAGTCTTTGCGATATTGCACCATGTCAGTTTGAGTAGCGATTACATCATAGAGATTGCGTGCCGTCGCATTGTCTTCTTGCGTCGTCCAATAAACACGGTTGCAGTTTTTCTCATTGGCAAATTCATACACCTGTTCGATCAGTGCGCGCCCAACGCCTCGCCCGCGAACCACCTCACTAACGTATAAATCTTCTAAGTAACAGCATTCTGTGGTATTCCAAGTATTGGGATGTAGTATCACATGCGTGATACCTACTAGTATGTCGTCCTGCTACGCACCAAAGCCATAAATCGGCACATCGCTTTCAAGTAGGTTGTGCCATGTCTTTTCTGTGGTACTTGGCGGCAGACGAGTTTCATAAAAGGTTAAATAATTTTGCCACAATTTCAACCAAGCGTCGTAATCCGCTTTAGACAATGGGGCTATAAATAACGGGGCTATTTTTATCGAAGTATTTGTCATTATATTTATTTGACTTAAGTTGTGGTGTTCAGCAAATTATGACTTAAAACCTCATGGGTTAGAACCTTTTGAAGGAGTGCTTTTACACATCGATTACACTTTGCTTGTGGCAAATAAACAGCAAAAATAGTCGCAATTCATTATCCTAAAACGACTATTTGATTAATTGAGTATTTTTTATGGCGAAGCTAGATGACCAAACGACCACGCAAGATGTGCGCCATGATTATGAACATTTGGCGCGCTTGGCCAACTTACGCTACGTCAGCGATGATGAGCCAGGGTTTACGCGTAGGCGTTGGGGCCGCGGCTTTACTTATAAAGACGCCACCGGCAAAACGGTCAAAGATAAAGCGTTGCGTCAGCGTTTTGATGCATTGGTGATACCGCCAATGTGGTCAGAGGTTTGGATATGCCAAGATGATAAAGGGCATCTGCAATCGACAGGCCGCGATGACAAAGCGCGCAAGCAGTACTTGTATCATCCCGAGTGGGATCGCGTGCGTGACCAAGCTAAGTTTAATGCCATGATAGGTTTCGCTGAGGCGTTGCCAAACCTACGTGCGCAAGTAGAAAAAGATTTAGAAGCGCAGTCGTTATCACGCGCCAATGTACTAGCTGCCGTGGTTAAATTGCTGGAAACTACGTTAATTCGTATCGGTAATAGCCGCTATGCTAAGCTCAATAAGAGCTATGGCCTTAGTACGTTACGCAGCAAGCACGTCAGCGAAACGGATAATGGCTTGGCGTTTGATTTTGTCGGGAAAAGTGCCAAAGAGCATCATATTGAACTGCAAGACGAGCGCTTAATTGAGATTGTACAAGCCTGCTCTGAGCTGCCAGGTTATCAGATTTTTAAATATTTGGATGATAATGGTGATAAGCAAGTCGTTGATAGTAGCGATATCAATGACTATATACGGTCGCATACTGGCGGTCATCATACAGGCGGTCATTATAGTGAGGGCAAGACATACAGCAGCAATGTATATAGCGCCAAGGATTTTCGTACTTGGATGGCAAGCGTCCTTGCGGCCAGTTATTTGTACGATGAGCTGCAGAGCTCGAATGGCAGAGAAATATTAGCCAGTGAGCCTAATAGCAATGAGCGCCAGCAGCTGGTCGTTGATATGGTCAAAGAAGTCGCAGAAGAGCTTGGCAATACGCCTGCTGTTTGCCGAGCGTCTTATATCAATCCTATTATTATCGAGCGCTTTTTAGCAGGGCAGTTTTTTGAGTGTTATAAACAAGCACGCTGTGGCCGTACCAAACAATATCAAAGCTGTGAAGAGAAAGCGCTGCTAGGCTTTTTAAATGCTATCCAATAAATCTATTTTTAGCAAAACTCCTATTAATTTCTGAAAATGATACGTTATGTATTGATATAAATATTAAAATGCGTTACTAATAGAGTATACGTATTTTTATATGCGCAAAACATAAGAGCAAATAGTGACTAGGATAGGACTGTTTGACTTCTAATAAAGTGCTGATATCGTCTATCGTCAGCGACTCTCTATTGCTAAAGGATTAGCTTATGAACACCACATCTTCCAATCATTCGTCCGCAAACTCTACTAAAGATACTACCCACACACCAACGAGCTACAGCGATTACTATCATAATTTTGATATGAATGCGTTATTGGCAGAAATCTATGGCGAGCATTTAGATGACCGTTTAAATGCTTATATGGCCTGCTGCGGTCGTCATGTGCGTGATGGACGCGGCGATAATCTAGCCTTAGTGCATGAAGATACCGCTGGCAATGTGACGCGCATGACTTTTGCTGAGCTTGATAAAGCCAGTGCGCAAGTGGCCAATTTATTAACATCCTACGGCGTACAAGTTGGCGACCAAGTAGCGACCATGCTACCGCGTACCCCTGAGCTGCTCACCATTGTACTAGCGACTTGGCGGATTGGCGCAGTCTATCAACCGCTATTTACCGCTTTTGGCTATGATTCGATTAAATACCGCATGGATAAAGCCAATACCAAAGTGGTTTTTACCAATATTGAAAATCGTAGTAAATTTGAAGACTTAGCCGAGCAAACCAAAATGGTCATGGTTGGCAGTAAGAATGATGCGCAAGCTGATAATGAAAGCAAATGGGCTGATGATAATTATGCTCAGATGATGGCGACCCAGCCGCAAACGCTAGAGGCTGTTTTTCTCAATGAAGATGCGCCGTTTTTGCAAATGTTTACCTCAGGTACGGTCGGTAAATCAAAGGGCGTCAGTGTGCCGTTATCAGCGTTATCTGCTTTTTATCTGTATATGCGCTATGCGATTGACTTGCGCGCCGATGATAACTACTGGAATATGGCCGATCCCGGCTGGGCATATGGATTATATTACGCGATTACGGGGCCTTTACTGATGGGCGTCACGATTTACTTTAACGAGGCGGGCTTTGATGCTGCCAATACCCGCGACTTTATGGTTCGCCATAAAATTACCAATTTAGCTTCTTCGCCAACGGCGTTTCGGATGATGAAATCGAGCGGTGTGTTTGAGAAATTACATGACGATGCTAGTGCCCATTTAGCACTGCGCTGTGCTAATTCAGCAGGAGAAACTTTAAATACCGAAGTGGTTAATTGGGTGGAAACTTATCTAAACTGCCAAGTGAAGGACCAATACGGTCAAACAGAGACGGGCATGACCTGCTGTGCGCACCATGCATTAGCACATGAATGTCCTACTGGTTCGATGGGTATGGCGCTACCGGGTCACACACTTGTCGTATTAGATGATGACATGCAAGTATTGCCTGATGGTGAACAAGGACAGCTTGCCGTAGTGGTTAGCCAATCGCCAGCGTTTTATTTCCGCGGTTATAGTTGGAATGAAAAAGACGCCTTTGTGGATGATTACTATTTGACTGGCGATGTGGTCGAGCGCCATAGCGATGGCAGCTATTGGTTTTCTGGGCGTGATGATGACATTATCATTACGGCAGGCTACCGCGTAGGGCCGACAGATGTGGAGAATACCGTGCTCGAGCATGAGGCAGTGGCAGAATCCGCCGCCGTTGGCGTGCCAGATGAGGTGCGCGGTCATACGATTAAGTCTTATGTGGTGCTAAAAGATGGCATCGAAGGGACGGATGAGATTGCTAAGGAAATTCAAGACTTAGTGCGCAGACGCCTATCGACGCATGCGTATCCGCGTGAGGTTGAATTTGTCGCGGAATTACCAAAAACGCCAAGCGGTAAAATCCAGCGTTTCTTGCTGCGCAGTTTGTCTGCGGCATAGATTATTGGAGATTTCGATAGCCGTTTAAGACAATAAAGTATAGTCCATTCAAGATAACATCGTTACGCTAATAGTTATGTGCGACTGGTATAAATTTTCCTTGCTTGCTACTACCGCAGAGGCTACGAAAAATTCATCCCAGTCGCACTGTATCTATTTTACAGTGAATTCATTATGGTTAGCTTAAAAAATACCAGTAAAAACCTCGATTAAAGGAATAATTATGCAAATTGAACAACACAGCTTTTTGGTTACTGGCGGTGCGTCAGGTTTAGGTGAGTCAGTGGTTCGCGCTATTGTGAGTCAAGGCGGCAAGGTCATCATTGCTGATTTGAACGAGTCAACTGGGCAAGCTTTGGTTAATGAGCTGGGTGATAATGTACGCTTTGCACGTTGTGATGTGACCAGTGGCGATGAGGTGCAAGCGGCTGTTGAAGTGGCGGAAAAAGAATTTGGCGGTCTGCAAGGTTCTATTAACTGTGCAGGTGTTGCTGTGGTACAAAAGTTGCTTGACCGTGAAAATAACCCAGCGGATCTTGATGCTTTTAGTCGCGGGGTTAATATCAACCTCGTGGGTTCTTTTAACGTCGCGCGTTTGGTGGCGGCCAGTATTGCTAAGCGGGTTGCTAATATTGACAATACAGAAAGCGCTAATGAGAAGAATGCTGATAATGGCATCATTATCAATACTGCCTCTATCGCAGCTTTTGATGGGCAAGTAGGGCAAGCCAGCTATTCATCATCAAAAGCGGGCGTCGTTGGCCTGACTTTACCGCTAGCGCGTGAGCTGGCGCGTCATGGTATTCGCGTCATGACGATTGCTCCTGGTGTTTTTGCCACGCCGATGATGCAGAGTATCCCTGAAAAAGCGCGCGAGCAGTTGGAAGCAGGCGTGCCTTATCCTAAGCGTTTGGGCAACCCTAGTGAGTTTGCCAAATTGGTCACACATATTATCGATAACGCTTATTTAAATGGTGAAGTGATTCGCCTCGATGGCGCGATTCGTATGGTATAACGACTGTCAGAAGGTGTTTTTATCTTATTCATTATTTTTGCACAGCGTTTAGCGCCAAAAAATGGCATAGTGCTTTGATATATTATGACTCATTGCTATTAAATATTAGTTATATGGATTAAAGCCTATGTTATTTTTTCGTCCAAATTTTAGGGAATATTCAAATTGGTGTTCTATTGCGATAGTGCTTGGCCTTGCCATTTTTAGCACAAGTGCCATCGCTACTACTAAGAATACTGCCAATCAACCGCAGACCATTCCTAGTGACGTTATTATTGATAAGGTTTTCGTCGATAAATCTGCTCGTACCCTGCAGCTACTAAGTGATGATAAGGTGATTAAATCTTATCATATTGCGCTCGGTGGTAATCCTATTGGACATAAGCAACAACAAGGCGACCAGCGTACCCCTGTTGGCAGCTATACACTCGATTATAAAAATGAAAAATCTAAATTCTATCGCTCTATTCACGTAAGCTACCCCAATACTACCGATAAAGCCCGAGCCAAATCGCGAGGTGTCAGTGCTGGCGGTGATATCATGATTCATGGGCAAAAAAATGGTTTTGGTGCATTGGGTCTACTGAACCAGCAACGCGATTGGACGGAAGGCTGTATAGCCGTGACCAATGATGAGATGGATGAAATCATGGCTGCGGTAAAGGTTGGCACACCGATCGAAATCGTAGAATAAATAGTTTGTTAATCTCCCGCATTTAACTGTTTTAGTCGTCCGCTAAAATACATTTCTCTGTGTTTGTACGGCCTCAAGGCTTCCTAATTTTTCTTTACTAATCTCTCTTGAAATCTCTTATAAATGTGCCTATTAATACTTTAACGTTATATCATTGTTATGAATAAGGTTTAATTTTTTTTGCAGATTTTACCTTTGCTCATATATGTGCTGCATAGGTCGATACCAACAAGTCAATAAATACTATTGACAATAGTTAAAATGACATTGAAATATTACTCAACAAACCTTATATAGATAACAACGAAAAGCTTGCGGCATCTTAATACTTATAAAAAGCCGCAGCGACTAGCAGATATAAACGACTATTAATTATTAAAGGACACACTATGAGATTCGAGAAATTTACCCAAAAATTACAATCAGCGATTCAAGAAGCCCAAAGTTTGGCGCTAGGTCGCGACCACACTGGGATTGACCCTGTGCATTTGCTGGCCGTATTGCTACAAGATGAGTCTAACTTATCTATCTGTCAGCAAGCCGGCGCGTCTATTCCAGCATTAAAAAATGGCGTGGCAAAAGCGCTCGACAATCAGGCGACAATTAGCGAGCCAACTGGTGACGTTAATCTAAACCCAAATTCGGTGAAGATTTTGAACTTGGCCGATCGCCAAGCGCAAAAAGAGGGCGATGATTTTATCGCCACTGAATGGGTGATGTTGGCACTTGCTGAGCAAGGCGACACCAAAAAGATATTTGAAAGTGCTGGGGTGACGGCAAGTAAGCTAAAAGCGGTCATAGAGCAACTGCGAGGTGATGAAACGGTGAATAATCAAAATGCCGAAGATCAGCGTGATGCGTTGAATAAATATACCATTAATTTAACTGAGCAAGCGGAGCTTGGTAAGCTCGATCCGGTGATTGGTCGTGACGAAGAGATTCGCCGTACCATTCAGGTGCTATCGCGTCGTACCAAAAACAACCCTGTGCTCATCGGTGAACCAGGTGTTGGTAAAACCGCCATCGTTGAAGGCTTAGCGCAAAAAATTATCAATGGTGATGTGCCAGAAGGACTGCGCCGTAAAGAAGTGTTGTCGTTAGACTTAGGGGCGCTTATTGCGGGGGCAAAATTCCGCGGTGAGTTTGAAGAGCGTCTCAAAGCGGTTCTTAGTGATTTAGCCAAGCAAGAAGGTAATGTCATCTTATTTATTGATGAGCTGCACACCATGGTCGGCGCTGGTAAGTCAGAAGGCGCGATGGATGCAGGCAACATGCTAAAACCTGCGCTTGCTCGCGGTGAGCTGCACTGTGTCGGTGCGACGACCTTGGACGAGTATCGTCAATTTATCGAAAAAGATGCCGCCCTTGAGCGCCGTTTCCAAAAAGTATTGGTCGATGAGCCAACGGTCGAAGATACCATCGCGATTTTGCGTGGTCTAAAAGAGCGTTATGAGTTGCATCACGGTGTCGATATCCAAGACAGCGCGATTATTGCGGCAGCGCGCATGAGCCATCGTTATATTACCGATCGCAAATTGCCAGATAAGGCGATTGATTTAATCGATGAAGCGGCAAGTCGCCTACGTATGGAGATGGACAGCAAACCTGAAGCACTCGGTAAGCTTGATAGCCGTTTGATTCAGTTAAAAATGCAGCGTGAAGTACTCAAAAACGAAGAAGATGCGGGCGCGCAAGCAGAGCGCAAAGTACTTGATAGTCAAATCGAAGAGCTAGAAAAAGAATACGCGGATCTTAATGAGATTTGGCAAGCGGAAAAAGCGCTGGTTAAAGGCAGTCAGCAGCTAAAAGACGAGCTGGATAAAGCGCGTATTGCTTATGACAAAGCCAGTCGTGAAGGCGACTACGAGACCATGAGTAAGCTGCAGTATGAAACCATTCCGCAGCTTGAGCGCCGTATTCACGAGTCTGATTTGGCTGAGCAAAAAGAGCAGGCAGAGGACGCATTGGGCGGCAAGTTATTACGTACTAAAGTCACTGATAACGAAATCGCCGAAGTCGTAGCGGCGGCGACTGGTATTCCAGTCAGCAAGATGATGCAAGGCGAGCGTGACAAAATGCTGGCGATGGAAGAAAAACTCCACGAGCGCGTTATCGGTCAAGATGAAGCTGTCGAAGCTGTCGCCAATGCGGTGCGTCGTAGCCGAGCTGGTTTGTCCGACCCGAATCGTCCTTCAGGTTCGTTCTTGTTCCTTGGGCCAACGGGTGTCGGTAAAACGGAATTGACCAAATCACTGGCGAACTTCTTGTTTGATAGTGAGGATGCAATTGTTCGTATCGACATGAGTGAGTACATGGAGAAACATAGCGTTAGCCGTTTGGTGGGCGCGCCTCCAGGTTATGTCGGTTATGAAGAGGGCGGTACGTTGACCGAAGCGGTACGCCGTAAGCCTTATAGCGTGATATTGTTTGATGAGGTCGAAAAAGCGCATCCTGACGTGTTTAATATCTTGCTACAAGTGCTAGACGATGGTCACTTGACTGATTCGCAAGGCCGCGTGGTCGACTTTAAAAATACCGTTATTATTATGACCAGTAACTTGGGTTCGCATAAAATTCAAGAAATGGTCGGTGAGAGCTACGAGGATATCAAAGCGGAAGTCATGGAGTCGGTCGGGCAGCATTTCCGCCCAGAATTCGTCAACCGTATTGATGAAATTGTGGTTTTCCATCCGCTTGGTATGTCGCAGATGGCAGGTATTGCCGATATTCAATTGGATCGTTTACGTCAACGTATTCAAGAGCGTGAGATGGATATCGAGCTGTCGGCAGATGCGATGAATAAATTGGTCGCAGTGGGTTATGATCCCGTGTATGGTGCGCGTCCACTAAAACGTGCTATTCAGCAAGAGATCGAAAACCCATTATCATTGAAACTGTTGGCCGGTGATTTCGTCCCAGGCGATATCATCAAAATCGATGTCGGCGCTGATGATGAGTTGACCTTTGATAAGCTTAGAATGAGCTAAAATAAACGTTCGTTTTAACATACATTGGTTAAATATCATTTGCTGAATGGTATAAACCTAAAAACCCTTTACTTCTCTATATCTTATATAGGCAGGTAAGGGGTTTTTTTTGTGCCAATATTATTTACCGTTTGCGCGCTTTGATTGTGGTATAAATAATGATAAGGCACATAAAAAGACGGCAAAACTAAGGAGATAAATCAGGATGATAACCTATGAAAAATCAACAAATACGCCATTACTATTATCATTAGTCATGACATCACTGATGTTTAGTGCTTCTGCGTGCTCCAATCCTGCCGCCGTCAATACCAATAACGATTTGACCGAGTATAAAGAAGGGCAAGCCTCTGTCGAAGAGTCCCTAGCCAATACTGAAAAACCTACCTTTACAACCAAGACGGTCGCTAGCTTCGATGAACCTTGGGCAATGACCGCATTACCTCGCATTCATAATCAGCCACTCAAACTGCTCATAACCCAAAAAGCAGGCGAGCTTTTGATTGTTGATACGGCAACAGGTATCAAGACAGCGGTGACTGGCATACCAAAAGTAGCGTATGGCGGGCAGGGCGGATTTGGCGATATCATTCTTGCGCCGGATTTTGCTACTTCTAATAATATCTATATCAGCTATGTCGAGGCGGGCACAGGAAGCGACAGTAATAAATTTGGGGCAAAAGTTATCAAAGCCACATTAACGGGCTTAGATACTGACGCGCCACGCTTGCAAGCCGTAACGCCCATCTGGGAGCAAACCCCGAAACTAAAAGGACAAGGGCATTATAGCCATCGCTTGCTTTTTTCACCTGACGGGCAGTATTTATATATCAGCTCAGGTGAGCGTCAAGAAAAAACACCAGCCCAAGATATGAGTGTGAATCTGGGCAAAATTATCAGATTACATGGCGATGGTTCAGTGCCAGCCGATAATCCATTTGCACAAAATGGTAGTGACATTGCCGCCCAATTTTGGACGATTGGTCATCGTAACGTACTTGGTATGGCATTCGATGATAAAGGTAGGTTGTGGGCACATGAAATGGGGCCGCGCGGTGGTGACGAATTTAATCTGATAGAAAAAGGCAATAATTACGGCTGGCCCGTGGTCTCGAACGGACGCAATTATTCGGGGACGGATATCCCTGATCATGATACGCGTCCTGATTTTGCTGCACCAAAAATATCGTGGACGCCTGTAATATCACCGTCGTCGATGAGCATTTATCAGACTGGTAAATATAATGATTTTCCAGCGTGGCAAGGTAATGCGCTTATCAGTGGTTTATCCTCAAAAGCGCTTATCGTGGTCACGCTTGATGACAATAACGGCGCTGCAGAACGCTACCGCTATGATATGGGTGAACGAATTCGTAGTGTCTTAACTGTCGATGGGCAAGTGTGGTTATTAGAAGATGGCGATAAAGGTAGGCTGCTGCAATTACTACCTCGATAGCCATTTAAATAACTAATTAGACTGCGAGTCATATTACTAATAAAAGAGTCTAGTCGCCCTTATCTTGTAGTAAATTGATAATTAGGGCGCAGTTTGTTAAGGTAGCCTTTCTTAAATTTAAGGTTTTAGCCAATGAACGAAGTAAAAGTAAGTAGACTTGGACCCTTTCCAAAGGTAAATAAACCGGTGTTTCTTACCTCAAGTGTCTTAATCGTCGGTTTTATTATCTTTGGTTCGTTATTTTCTGAAACGGCAGCAACACTTTTTAGCTTCTTACAGGCCTTTATCGCCGAAAAATTCCGCTGGTTGTTTATCATCTTATTCAATATGGCATTGGTATTCTGTATTTATCTGACTGCCAGTCGCTACGGTGATATACGTCTAGGCAAACAGACGGAGCGACCGCAATATAGCTTATTTTCATGGATTGCAATGTTGTTTTCGGCGGGCATCGGGATTGGACTGGTGTATTGGGGGACGGCTGAGCCTTTATATCATTTTATGGCACCGCCGCTTGGGGAAGCAGAAACCCTTGAGTCGGCAAAACAAGCGATGAATCTGTCGTTTTTGCATTGGGGGCTGCATGCATGGGCGATTTATACTATTGTTGCGCTGTCGCTCGCGTATTTCCATTTTCGCCGTGGCCTGCCATTATCGATACGCTCAACCCTTTATCCTATTCTTGGACAAAGGATTTATGGTAAATGGGGGCATACGGTCGATGTCTTAGCCGTGTTTGGGACGATGTTTGGGGTGGTGACCTCTTTAGGTCTTGGCGTTATGCAAATTAACGCGGGCCTTGAGGGATTATTTGGTATTCCCTCTACTTTAACGATACAGTTTATTATCATTGCTTTTGTGACCTCATTAGCTTGTGGTTCACTGATGCTCGGTCTTGATAAAGGCATAAAACGTCTTAGTGATATTAATATGGGGCTGACCGGTATTTTATTGGCGTTTATGGTAATTTTAGGCCCGACGCTATTTATCTTTGACAGTTTTATAGAAAACGTAGGCAACTACTTGGCAAACATCGTCACGTTATCGACGTGGAGCGAAGCCTATAGTAATACTGATTGGCAAAAAGCTTGGACGATATTTTATTGGGCATGGTGGGTCAGCTGGTCGCCATTTGTCGGTGTTTTTATTGCGCGTATCAGCCGTGGACGTACCATTCGTGAGTTTGTATTTGGCGTGCTGCTGATTCCGATGACGATTTTGTTTTTTTGGTTTACGACTTTTGGCGGTGTGGCGATACAGATGGAGCTGCTCGCCGGCATGAATCCTGAGGTAGTTAGCCCAGGATTGGTCGCGGCAGTGCAAGTCGATTACGGTAGTGCCATCTTTAAGCTGGTTGAATATTATCCATTGACCAAACCGATTACCTTATTAATTGTGGTGATGATTGTCCTTTGGTTTGTGACCTCATCAGACTCAGCCAGTTTTGTCATCGATATGCTGACGGCGGGCGGTGATACCAATCCACCCAAAATCCAGCGTTTGTTTTGGGCGCTGATGCAAGGTTTGATTGCCGCCATATTATTGGCAGCGGGCGGTTTAGATGCCCTGCAAGCGGCGGCTATTGTGGCAGGTCTACCTTTTGCGTTGGTCATCTTTGTGATGATGTATGCGTTACTGCGCGGTATGAGCCGCGACCGACTTATCTTATATCGCAATCAGCAGCGTTATATTACCGATGAGTCAGCTGACCATAATTCGGCCAGTGAGTTTGTCGATGAGGACTTATTAAAAGGTCCGCCTAAAATTGTTAAAGGTGATTAATTAAGCTGCGTATAGTCGGTGTAAAATCAATAGATACGTGAGTTAGCACGTGCAACTGGTATAAATTTTCCTTGCTTGCCGCTATCACAGAGGCTACGCAAAACTCATCCCAGTCGCACTGATTGATTTAGAGCGAACCTACTGTTAGCGGTTCTAAAAATATCGGCTTTAAAATCGTTTTTATTAAACCAATCATGTAGTTAGCTGCCGTTGGTTTTACTTAAAAACACAATATAATAATTGTCATTTAAAATCTTAAGATGCATCGTTGTCTTAGGATTTTTTATGGACATTTAATCATTTATAGGTTTTAAACTGGTAATTTTCACAACGACAATTTTACAGCCACACTGTCACTATAAACATTCACCTTTGACATAGCTGACGGCTTCAGGAGTGCTACAAGCTGAGCAAGCATTGCCCGCCGTACGATAGCTTATCACTGAGCCGACTTGCGTTTTTACGCAGACCGGATCGTATTGCGCTGTACACATGGTTTTTGCAGGGTCAAAGGTTGGACACTGTGCTACAAGGCCTTTTGGGGGTTGACTGGTGTTAGAGGCGGGCGGCTGAATGGGCGTGCTATCAGGCATCGGGTTTGAGTTAGAACTAATATTGTTACAACCTGCTAAAGCTAGCATAAAGCTTATGGTGACTGTAAGTTTGAAAGTAGAGAGCGCGCGCATAATAAATATCCTTATATCGTTTTATCATTTATTTTTGCATTAAACGCCAGTTTCAAACAAAAAGCAAATGTGCTATTCGTTTTTTAATTCGTCGCTGATATTTAATAAGCATATTATTAGAGTAACAAAAAACCCAAGCTACGAAGGCTTGGGCTTTTGATATTAATTCTTATACGTTTCTTGACTGAGCTTTTATAAACTTAGAGCTTTTATAAACTTACTGCGCAGGTTTATCCTCTTTATTAAGCTGCACATATTTATCAAAGTTTTGTGCGTAATCAGTCAAGTTGTCGCTTAACATTTGGCGATATTGTTTGGTATAAAACTCAACGATATCGTCTTTTTCTTTAGCAAAATCATCGCCTTTTACAAAGCCAATCGAGGCAACTGACGCACTATAACGCGCTGCTGCATACAGCAATGACGCGCCAACTTGGCCTGAGTGAGCGTTAGGGCCCAGTTGACTATTGGCGACGCCAATGATTTCGTCAGCACGTTGATAGAACGCTTGCATTTCAGGAGTGATTTCAAGAGCGGTATCAATTTCGTCATTTTGGCTATTATTTAAAGCGTCATTTAAAGCGTCATTTAGCGCGTCATTTTGAGCATTGTCTGGCATATTGTCTTGAGACATAAGCGACTCCTAAGAATGGTAAGTAAATTTGAATATATCATAGCGGTCTTTAAAATTGATAAGTATAAAGACCGAATACATCTAAAAAATGGAAACAGTCTTATAAACCTGCATCGGCTTTTAAAGTTTCTGCTTTGTCCGTTTTTTCCCACGTAAAGGCAGTTTCAGAACCTTGACGACCGAAATGTCCAAAGGTTGAAGTTTGCTGATACATTGGCTGCAATAAATTGAGCATACGTGTAATACCATAAGGACGTAGGTCAAAATGTTTACGAATCAAGCTGATAATTTCATCGTTGCTGATTTTATTAGTGCCAAAAGTATTAATTGAAATCGAAGTCGGTTCAGCAACGCCAATCGCGTAGCTGACTTGTACTTCACAGCGATCAGCAATACCGGCGGCGACAATATTTTTGGCCACGTATCGCACCGCGTATGCTGCACTGCGATCGACTTTTGAAGGATCTTTGCCACTAAAGGCACCGCCACCATGACGCGCCATACCGCCGTAAGTATCGACGATAATTTTACGACCAGTCAAACCAGCATCGCCGACAGGACCACCGATGACAAATTTGCCAGTTGGGTTGATATGATAGCGCGTACCAGCATGCAATAAGTCTGCTGGCAGTACTTGTTTGATAATCGATTCCATGACCGCTTCTTGCAAATCTGTTTGTGAGATGCTTGGATCATGCTGCGTTGATAACACCACGGCATCAATGGCAATCGGTTTATTACCGTCGTATTTGAGGGTCACTTGTGCTTTGGCATCGGGACGTAGCCAAGGCAATTCACCAGCGCGGCGCAGCTCAGATTGACGCTCCATCAAGCGATGCGCATATTCGATAGGCGCGGGCATCAATACTTCAGTCTCATTGCTGGCATAACCAAACATCAAGCCTTGGTCGCCTGCACCTTGTTCTTCAGGGCTGCTACGATCGACCCCTTGAGCGATTTCTGGCGACTGCTTACCGAGCATATTAATAACGGCACACGTCTCACCATCAAAACCCAAGTCTGAGTGATGATAGCCAATGCCATTTACCGTATCACGGACGATACGCTCAACGTCGATATTGGCAGTCGTGGTCACTTCGCCTGCCAAGATCACCGCACCTGTTTTAACCAAGGTTTCGCAGGCAACGCGGGCATGAAGGTCTTCACGTAAAATGGCATCAAGGATAGCATCTGAGATTTGGTCAGCCATTTTATCTGGATGGCCTTCGCTCACAGACTCTGAGGTAAATAAGTTGTATTCGCGCATAGTGGGATCGCTTAATTGCAGGGACTGTAATATATAAAATCAGTCATTATTAAATGTTAACGGAAAATAGAAAGTAAAAGTGAATCAAAAAATTATGATATTTTACCGTGAATCGAGGTAAAACTCTAGTGTCAGCCATGACGGCTAACAATTGTAGAAATCATCGAGGCGGCTGTCTTCTTGCCAGCGGTATTCTGTATAGTCAGCGACTTCTTTTGCGCTATCGCGACCTTGTCTATCAGCAATAAAACCAAGCGCCATATCCATGCCAGCCGTGACACCTGAAGAAGTATAAAACTTGCCATCTACGACCCAGCGCGCCTGCTTTATCCAATCAACCTGATCTGATTGTTCGGTTACCCATTGCCAAGCACGCTTATTTGACGTGGCTCGTTTATGGTCTAAAATACCTGCCTTCGCCAATAAAGCACTACCCGTACAGACGCTAAGCACCCAGTCGGCGTTATCAGCGAGCGTAGTCAGGGTCTGCAAAAACTTACTATCATTAATCAGTGGACGTGTACCTTTACCGCCGACGACCAATAATATATTCGTTTGCTGGGCTAACTCTGCTACTGCGACAGTTTGTAAGGCAACACCATGATGGTTATGGATGATACCACCTTTTATTGACGCAAACTGAATGCGAAAATCGTTAGGTAAGCTACCAAATAGCTCAATAGGTCCAAATAAGTCCAAGGTTTCAAAGTCGTCAAATACGAGTGCGGTCAGGGTCTGCATCCTGCTCCCTTAAGTTAAAGCTGAAGTACTTAGAAAGAAAATCTTTAAAAGTCTTTAAAGCTCTAAAAACTTGGCTTTGTCTTTAAACATACATTCTTCATAAACAGGACAAGCGCCGCATTTTGGCGTGCGAGCTTGACAAGTATAGCGCCCATGCAAAATCAAATAATGATGCGCATCTACGATAAAGTCATCGGGAATACGTTCGAGCAGTTTTTTCTCAACGATTAAGACGTTTTTACCCGTAGCAAGGCCAGTACGATTGCCGACGCGAAAGATATGGGTATCGACCGCCATCGTCGGCTGTCCAAAAGCGGTATTTAACACCACGTTTGCCGTCTTACGCCCAACGCCTGCTAGAGACTCTAAATCTTTACGGTTATCAGGAACGGTGCTATCAAACTTCTCAATCAAGTCACGGCAAGTTTTGATGACGTTTTTGGCTTTGGCGTTATATAAACCGATATTCTTAATATACGCTTTCAGTCCTTCTTCGCCTAATGCCAAAATAGACTCAGGCGTATTGGCAACCGGATAAAGCTGGTTGGTGGCGATATTGACGCTGACATCGGTCGCCTGCGCCGATAATATGACGGCGATAAGCAGCTCAAAGTTGCTGTTATAATTGAGCTCAGTCACTGGCTCATCAATCGTCGCCGCCAGTTTCTCAAAAAACGGCCGCACATCACGATTGGGCATGCGCCTCGATGGCGGCGTATCGGCAGTTTTATGTTTAACGGTTTTACTCATGGCATTGTTAGCACTGTTTTATTCATTATTTTATTCATTGGTTATTCAAAATTAGAGATGGGTTATTAAAGGTGGACAAGCTCAGTTTGTAATGCTTCAAGCTCCGTCTGTTTGCTCTCATTAGGCCGTACGCTCAGCTGCTTTTCTAACTTCTTGATTTTACTGCGTAGTTTAGCTGCGGCAATGGTATTTTTTGCTTCTTCTTCGCTGATATTTAACGATTGACTGGCGGCATTATTTAGCTTGGCTTCTACCATGCTGACCACCGGCTTGCTATTGCTGCTATCCGCTAGCTGCTTACTAACGCGTCTTAAATGCGTATGATAACGTTGGCGCAAATCCTCTTGTTCAAGCGTGCGTTCAGCTGTCGATTGGGTACGCTCAACGGTGACTAAGTCTATGCAATCAACTGGGCAGGGCGCGATACATAGCTCACAGCCCGTGCATAAGTCCGTAAAAATAGTATGCATATGCTTGCCAGTCCCGACGATGGCGTCAACAGGGCAGGCGGGGATACACTTGGTACAGCCAATACAATCATCTTCTCGAATCACCGCGCGCACTTCTACTGGACGCTGCGAGCTTACATCTATCGGCCATTTTGACGGCTCAGCGTTAAGTGGTTGTGTATCGCTGCTATCTTGATTGATGATTTGCGCAATCGCATCAGTCACCGGCTGACCGCCGGGCACACATTTATTATAAGGCTCACTGTCGATAACAATTGCCACCGCATACGGCAAGCAGCCATCGGCATGGTCACAAAGACCGCATTGGGTTTGCGGTAAGCAGGCGTCAATACGCGCAATCTTTGCTTGGGTTGCGACAGGTAAGCGCTCTAGGTCCAAGCTATCGAACAAGATAGGCAAATTGGCGAGACGGATAAGATTGCTGTTGTTACTGGTAGTGCTTTGCATTTAATGTAAAACCTTTATATTAGTACTAAGTGCTAATATGAACAAATAGGGTAATAGCGTTATTTATCAAGAGCATTGATATTTAATAAAAGACATCTTGGTCTTATAAATTAAATATCGATTAGAGCGAGATGCCTTGTTCATGAGCAATTTGTGCAATCAGTGCATAGGCAATACTACCTTTAAACGGTATTTTTGGTAAATTTGTCAGGTCAAAAAAATCGGCATGTGACAGCTCGTCTTCTTGTATGACGATATCTCCACCCGCATACGCCGCCCGAAAGCCGAGCATCAAATTGGACGGAAATGGCCAAGGTTGACTGCTGACATAGCGAATGTCTTTGAGACTAATATTTACCTCTTCTGCCACTTCGCGTACCACCGCATGCTCTAAACTTTCACCGACCTCTACAAAACCGGCAATCAAACCATATTGTAGCGCTTGTTGAGGAGTTTTTTGTTGCCCATAACGATGATGGTGCGCCAATAAAATTTGCATGGTACCCGTTTGCGGATTGGGTCGGGTAATAGCGGTGATGATACACGGCTGCACGCGTGGATATTGGCGTAAGCGGCAAACAGGACAGACCATCGCGCGCTCACCGTGGTTGGCATGGACAACAGGAGCTGCGCAGCGACTACAAAACTGCGTGTCTGCTTGCCAGCGTAACAACTGTATGGCTTGGCTAAGTTGGTCAGATAAGGCAAATGGCAGCTGTGTAATAAGCAGGCGATACGCAATAAAAGCACACTCGTCATTACCTAAAGTATTTTTTTCTTTATTATTGCTTGTTAAACCGCGACTTTCTAACTCAGCATTTTCTAAAATTTTAGGCAACGTAACATGATTTGCTATCGCATAATCATAAGTCATTGCTAAGGTAGCTTTTGACGTAAAAGCATTAGTAGTAAATGTATTAGCAGTTTCGCTTTCAAAAGCAGTCAAGCTGTTTTTGTTTTGACGGCTATCATCATTAGGTAGCCAATGAGTCGGCGCTAGGCTTTCAAATAGTGTCACTCGGCCAACTTGATAGGCTCGCTGCGTGCTATGAGTGTCATGAGTGTTTAACGCTGGGTTATCGATATCAGACTGTGGTAACTCAACCTGCATAGGCCACCAGCCATGAGGCGTTTGACGACATAAAATCGTCTCGTCACGAAGTATAAAGGCGTGGCTCATAGGTTCAGTTTCCAAACAATCAAAGACAGACTCTTATCCGTTTGGGTAGGAGTCTGTTTAAAATAAGCAGTTAGATGATAACTAAATAAGTAAGCTATCTAATCTACTTATTTAGTACGCTAAAATTATGCCGCAAGCAGTTGGCTTAAGCTTTGTTGCCCAACATCTAACGCTTGCTTACTGACTGGGCGATTGTTTTCAAAGCCATCTAAATGATGGTCAACGGCCATAATGACATCAGCAATATAAGCCAAAGTACCATCATCTAAGCGGGCGCCGTTGCCGATACGCTGCTGCAAATAACTTGCCAATTGGCTAAGCATACTGGCGGGCGTTGGCAGCTGTAAAAAGCGCACTGCACCTGACACTTGGCGCAGCATTTCAGGAATATTTTGAATATTTAATACATCGCGCTCAGGCTCAGCCAAATAATCGGTGATGGCTTGTTCGGCGCTGGCAATCGCCGTACGACTTTCTTGTATCAGCGTATCATAGGCAGTATTCAGCTGATGCAATGATATATGCGGATTATTCAAAGGTAAATAGATTGCCCCAGGGGTATGCATCTCTGCCATGGCGATAGTGGCGTTTTCTGCGTGCATCAAAGCGAGTAATAAATGGTCAAAATCTTCTGGCGTAGGCGCGCGCCATTTTTTCACCGCTTCTGCGGCCGCATTGAGACTGTTTGCAGCATTTGCCAGACCCAATAACTGAAAAGCTGAACGCAGCTCAGTCAGTTGCTCGGTGATTTGCGAGGTTTGCATATCAACAGGGTTGATAGAATCACCGCGTGCGTAGCTATCGACATTTTCTTTGATGGTGTTGATTTGCGCTTGAATAATGGTGTTTAAGGTATCGGTTAAAGCACGATTGGGTCCAAATAAGAACTGCGCCATTTGTTTGCGCTGTGAGTCTTCTAATTGATTGGCGGCATATAGTTCACGCAGCGTTTGTGCCTCTTTGGTATCGCGCTGGCAGGCAAAGCTGACCAAGTGCGCAAAGCGCGTGTCCATTACTGGCAGATAGCTTTGAAACTGCTGCTCTAAATAAATAAGCGTGTGTTTTTGGCTTAAGCTTAGCGGCAAAATGCTGGCAATATCCGTAACGGCAGCGGTGGCTGCTTGCCAAAACAGGCTGTTGGTATTTGCTGCTATCAAGGCGCACGCTGCCGACATCGCATCGAGCTTTTGCTGCTCATCCTCACTTACCTTACCGTCTTGATTTAATAAGGCAACGCCAAGTCCACTACGATAAGCATAAGTTAATAATTCGCTATCAAGATTGAGCTCGTTAAGCGGTTGAAAGTTGTTTTCAGGATTAGCGATAATGACGCTGCTATGACCAAACGCGGCAAAATAATCGGCATCGATCGGTGCTGCTTGCCCATGAGCGTTGAGTCTATTGATGATAGGCAGGAGTAAAGTCGGCTCTACCGATTCGGTCAGCAAAATAAACTCAATATAACGATCAAGCGTCATAATGGCTTCTGATAAATCCATAATCAAAGCATTATCATTATTATCACGGCTGTCATAAAGTTTTTGCAAGCCATTGACGATGGCGTTATTGAGCACTTCTGCCCCGACCGAAGATATCAGCTGAAAAATACAAGACAGCTGTTTTAGGACAATAATAGAGTCTAACAATAAAGGCGCTTGGCTATCATCATCATTAAATTCGCCCAAATGAATTTCAGTATCTTTTAAAATGACCTTAATTTCATCGTGCAATAAATGCAGCGATGGTAGGTTAAAATCAGTCACACTCAAGGTCGGGGCGGTTAATTTCATTTGTGTAGAAGGATTCATAGTTGTTTTTTTCCATGACGTACTGATGAAAATAGCAAAGGTTTAGATGAGCATTTGAAAATGTCTATAAATAAGGTTTTAACGCTTATCGGCATAACAATCAAGATTTACTTACTTAACGGTCAGTATAAGGCGTTATGTTCATATAAAAAACCGTTTTAATGACTTATGCTTCACGGGTTACATTTTATCTTTAAGCGCAGGATAATCGTCCGCAAGCGACGCATACCAGCCTTGATTGGCGCTCTCATTACTGCTTGACTCGAGCAATAAAGCCGCCAAATCGGCAAAGTTTGCATGGGCAGTATGTCCGCCATCGGCTTGGGTATCTTCCTCAATCGCCAGCGTGACTTGCCCACCGGTCATCGCCAGATAAACTTCCGCCAAAATCTCCGAGTCAAGTAATGCGCCGTGGAAAGTACGGTCTTGTTTACCGACATCTAAGCGACGAACCAGAGCATCTAGGGTATTTTTTTGCCCCGGATATTGCTGTTTTGCCATCATCAAAGAGTCGGTCACTCGTACGCGCTCGGCAAAGTCGTGCATGCCAACTTTGGCAAACTCCATATTTAAGAAGTTCATATCAAAGGTAGCGTTATGAGCGATGATTTCGGCACCGTCCATAAAGTCATAAAGCGCTTGAGCCACTTGATCAAAGGTCGGTTTATCGGTTAAAAACGCTTCAGAGATTCCGTGAATACGAATCACCTCCTCATCCATTCCGCGCTGCGGATTGATGTAGACGTGCAGTTTCTCGCCGGTAAATTTACGCCCGACTAACTCTACGATACCGACCTCAATAATGCGGTCGCCCTTCATGGGATCAAGACCGGTGGTCTCCGTATCCATAATGAGCTGGCGGTCAGATTCATGGCGGTGGATAGGTTTGGGTAGCAGGGGTATAAAATGCGGATTGGCTCGGCTAGTGTCACCATCGAATGTCGGTGTGTCCGTGTCTATGCGAGCTTCCGTTTTAGTTTCTACTTCAGTATCCATATTGGTATTTATATCTGGCATATCGGTGTGTCTCATGGGTTCGCTAGCATTGTACGGATTGTGATTCTCTTCCACTAACATATCTGTGTTTGCCATTGTATTTGTTATTGTATTTACCATATCGTCAGTAAGATTTTGACCATCTAATAGCGACTCATCAAGCTCATCATCCATCATATCAAAGCCTAATGGGTCAAATTTTAACCAATCATTGCTCGGACTCTGCTTGTTATCAGTCATCAGTCGGTCTTTTTTTTTAGCAGAATCTTGCAAGCTAGCGGTTTTCAAATCTTCACTGCTAGACGTCACGCCCAAGTTTGCTAGCTCGTCAGCTTTTTCATTGCCCGCGTGTCCGGCGTGACCTTTCACCCAGTGCCAAGCGACATCGCGCTGCTGGCATAGCGCATCTAATTGCTGCCAAAGGTCTTGATTGGCGACCGGTTTTTTGCTGGCCGTTTTCCAGCCGCGTTTTTTCCAGCCTTCAATCCATTCGGTGATGCCTTTTTTGACATAGCTTGAGTCTGTCCAAATCTCAAGGATTTGCTCACGCGGGCTATGGGTCAATGCTTGTATCGCACCCATCAGCTCCATACGATTATTGGTGGTTACTTGTTCACCGCCATACAAATCCTGCGTCTGCCCATCGCTAAATATTAAGTGCGCGCCCCAGCCGCCAGCACCTGGATTGCCTTTACAAGCGCCGTCGGTATAGGCAACCGTCGTATTTGCTTTGGCAGCAAGCGGATTGCTCGTATTAAATGAACGCGCTGAAGTAGAGTTTTCTGACATAAAAAAGTATGAGCCTAATAAGTAATAAACATCGAGCAAAGAGGGTTTCTAGCGTTATTTTTGCACAGGCTAGCACCATCTATTTTAGGGTTGAGTATAGCAAATCTTGCTTGTTTATGGTCGCTTATCTATCAGTGACTGCTAGGAATAAAAACCATAAAAGGGCAAAAGCACATATCATAGCGGTAACGCTGCCGTTTTCTGTTAAAATAGCTTTGATTGTGCGGACATGCCTTAGCACAATAAGCACAATATAAGCTTTTATGTACCAATGCAGGATAAATCGATGATGTCCGTAAGCTCGAATGTTTTGAATAAAGAATTAACGCCCTTAATGGTTGCTCTGGTCGCAAGTAGCGCGCTGTTTTTGAGTGCCTGTAATGACAGTAATACGCCAGCTGATGCCAAAAAAGCTGAGGCGCCAGCGGATTTATCCATATTTGCAGGCTGCTACACAGTCAGTCGTGATGAGCCGGCGCAAATAAAAGTTAGCCAACAGGGCGGCGGTTGGGTCATGCAAATGAAAGAGCCTGCTAGCGCTAAGCGCGTTTGGGATGACGCTGAACCGTTAGAAGTGCTTGCAAAAAGTGATATCCCGACGTATTTTTCTATCGACCCTGATAATGTCGATGCGGTGATTGGTCGTCCAGACAGAGTGCTGGTGTTGGCGCATGTGAAGCCTGTTTATGCCAATATCGATCCGCTACTAGATAGTGAGTACTTGTCTTACATTTATCGCGGTGCCAATACCATTTATCGCGTCGAATGTGATGACGTTAATACCGATATTTTAGCCAATCCTCACGCCAATATCGTTATTGATAACGTCAATGACAGTATGTAATTGGCCTTTATAAAGCAGTATTTATGATAAACAACCCTCTAATCAGAGTCGGGCAATATGAATTTTTTTAGTTATGTGGTGTTAGGCGGATTTTGTTACGCGGCCGGTTGGGCAGTAAGAACCTATATCCTCGATAAACAGCCAAAACCTGAGCAGCCTTATCATCTCAAACATCCCACTATCTTGGGCTATCTCGGCGCATTTTTCGTAATTATGCTGATTGTGTCATGGCTCATCGGTCGCTATTTACTCGGCCATGTGGCTATTGACTTGCCATTTATTATCATTAATAGCCTTATAGGCACCTTTGTCTACTCGTTTGGTCTAAATCCAGAAAAGCCAAGCTATGATGTGCCTGATTAATAAAAAATTAAAAGGCTGAGTGCTTAAATATATTTAAAATTTTCTATTTTAAGCCTATAAAAACACGGTCAGTGCAGGCGTCATTGACCGTGTTTTTTATGGGATTGCTTATCAGGTTATTTATCTGCTTTTTTTAAGCTTTTACTTTTATCTTCAAGTTTTTTATCGTTAGGCTTTGAGTTGTCGTCTTTAGCTTCTGTTTGCTTATCTTTCCAGCTTTTGTATTTTGCCAAATCCTTTTCTACAAGTTTCAGACAAAATCTGAGTACCAAGACGTCATCGATATGACCGATAAAGGGGATAAAGTCAGGAATGATATCGATAGGGTTGATCACGTAAAGCAGTCCAACCACGGCTGCTGAAATGGTTTTATAAGGGATATTGCGATAGTTGCCTTTATAGTAGTCTTTGACTAAGCTCATCAGCAACAGCAAATCCTTAGCATAACTCTCAAGACCTTTTTCTTTTTCGAGTTGATCCTTCAGCTTATCTTCTTTACCTAAGATGATTTTAATACTATCGATCAGACTTTTATTGTCTTTCTCTTTTGCACTTTCTTGCTCAGCCATCTTTATAATCCTTTTGTATCTATCATTATTGTTTGTTGTTCAGCGCTTTTTACTATAGCAAGAGTCGGGTCTGTAGCCAAATAAGACGGTAAGTAACTCTGTATCGTTTTGTTGTCTATTAAAATGCCAAATGCTCATGACTTAAGCGTTCTATACTGCTCGAGTACTAAATAGTATCCCAACCTGCGTTATAATACGCGCTTTGTTTCAGTAATGGTTGCTAGGATAAGCAGCGATTTAACGGTAAAAAAGGTAGCATCATGACTAAGATTTCATCCGAGCTCAATCGTCGCCAGTTTTTATGTCACGTTGGTATTGGTGCCGGAGCAGGGCTTCTAGCGACGCAAAATATCACTCGGGCGTTGGCTACAAATGCTATTGAGCAAGATAGCGGTACGCAGCTTACCAAGGATGATTTACCAACAGCGTTTTCAGATGAGCATTTGTCTTTTAAAGGTGAGGCACAACCAGCGCCAGCAAGATGTATCGTCCCAACGATTGAAACGCGGCTTTTTGCTAGCTCTAATGTCGGTGGTAGTGACGAACGTAATGAGTTGGCGTTAGAGCGTTTAGCCTGCGCGGGTTTTAAAGTGGATAATCCGGCAATTACCAAACGGCAGTATTTGCGCTTTGCGGGTACGGATTCGCAGCGTGCCAGTGATTTGCAAAACATCGCTACGGGTGCGATAAAAGCACCTAAACTGCTACTTGGCGTACGTGGAGGCTACGGTGCAGTGCGAGTATTACCAATGGTGGATTGGTCAACGCTTGGGCGTATTATGAAGGAGCGCGGTACGATACTGGCGGGCTTTAGCGATGTGACGGCGATCCAGTGTGCGCTACTGGCAAAAGGCAGTATGAGCTCGCTTGCAGCGCCAATGCTTTATAGCGAGTTTGGCAAAACCAAACCGGATCAAGTCAGCTGTCGCCAATTCGTAGAAGCATTAACCAATTCTAATTTGACGATTAATATAGCAGATGCGTCTTTAACCAGTGTAAATTTACCCAGTATTTTGACAAACACTGAACCTAAAACGCTAACCGGCACCATTTGGGGCGGCAATCTCAGCGTAGTATCGGCACTGGCAGGGAGTGAGTACTTACCACGGATCAAAGATGGTATCGTATTTTTAGAAGACGTCGGCGAGCAAGCTTACCGCATCGAGCGCATGCTATATGATTTGTATTTGGCAAGGGTGTTTAAAGGTCAGCAAGCCATCGTGTTTGGAGCGTTATCGGGTAGTGGTGAGGACAGTTATGATAAGCGTTATGATGTCGCCACCGTGATTCGTCAATTGCATCAGCTAACAGGATTGCCGATTTATAGCGGCATGCGCTTTGGTCATATTGCCCAAAAACACAGCTTTCCACTGGGCACGAAGTGTCAGATAAGCACAAATACTGCGGGCGGCTATCAATTGGCATTTAGCGGTTACCCAACGATTAAAGCAGATGCCATTCATGTCGAAGGCTTGTGGCAAAAAAGTTTAAGCCTATAGTCAAATCCAAATAAATCAGATACGTAGCTATCAAGTCGCTCAATGAAACGTTGTTTTTCTTGCGTGCTGTGCCTACGCCGACAGAGGCTGCGAAAAACAACGTTTCATCTCGCTGTATCGTTTTTATATCCAATGAATGATATAAAAATTGTTGCTGTGATAAATTTATTGCAGCCACGTATGACTTCTAAAAAGTCTACTATCAAGTTAAATCGCCAGTCGTGAAAATTTATCCTGATATTCTTTTGGGGTCAGCTCAGTCGCGCGTTTAAACAGCCGCGTAAATGAGGAGATATCATCGTAGCCAACTTGCTCCGCGAGTGATTTAATCGTCACATCGCTCAATTCTAATAAACGCTTTGCCTGCTCAATGCGCACTGCTTGAATATACTCAATCGGGCGCATCGCCACGCAGGATTGAAAGCGTCTATTCAGTGTGCGCGGGGTGATATTGACCATCGCTGCCAAACCGCTAACTTGAATGGGTTGTTTGAAGTTTTCCTCAATAAACTCTTGTACTTGCTGAACCAGCTGGTCTGCATGCGGTTTATGCAATGTCACATTAGTATAGCTGTTTTGATTACCGCGTTTACTATCAATAATCTGAGTTTTTGCCACTTGGGTAGAAATTTCACGCCCGCAATAACGCTCGATTAACAATAATCCCAAGTCATAAAAGGCGCTACCGCCTGCCGCACAAAATATATTGCCCGATTGTTCTTTTGACTGGCTTTTTGATTGAGTGACAAATTGGTTTTCTTGCAAATCAACCAGTGGAAAATCTGCCTTAAACTTACTGGCATAACCCCAATGGGTGGTAGCTACTTTGCCATCGAGCAAGCCTGCTTTTGCTAAAAAGAACGCGCCGCTACAGTTACTAGCGATATCGGCTTTGGTATTTGCCAGTCGCTGCAAATGCGGAATTAGAGCGTTATTTTGGCTCAAGACTTTATCGATGGAATCGCCAATGGTTGGAATTAATAGTAAGTCGCACTCTGTGACTTCCTGAATATCGCTATGCGCTTGCATGATTAAGCGGTTGCTACATCTGATATCAACGCCGCCAAGACTGGCAATTTGTACGTTAAACCTTGGTTCTACTTCTTCATTCAAAAACCGCTGCCAACTCACTCCGGTAAAAGAAAATAAATCTAATGCGCCTGTCAAAGCGCTGCCAAGCACGCCATCGAAACCGACAATGATGACGTTAAAGGGTTTGAAGTAGGGCATGGCTACGTAATTTCCTTTCAAAATACTTATTAAAAATGACGTTTCTTGACGAGGTTTTTCTAATTTAACACATGAGTTTTGTCGTATTTGACCATAATTATGTCATAAATGACAATACGGTAAGGCGTTAAATTAGATTAATATCAATGCATCACTTGTCCATCACCGCTTATTTATCATTATCATAATAGGGAAATGACTATGGCCGCAGATACACTGATCAATGACTTTGAATTACCGTTTCAACTCTACGATGTATTGGGGGTTGAGCATTTAACCGAGCATGCAAAGTTTGCAGAACACAGCCGCGAAACTTTTGATGCGGTATTGGGCACCGCCAATAAAATCGCCACTCAGCTATTCTTACCGCACAACCATGTCGCGGATAAAAACGAGCCCCAGTTTGACGGCAAAAAAGTCAGCATGATAGACGACGTAAAGGTTGCTTTTGATGCCTTTCGCGAGTCGGGCTTTATCGCGGGTCGTTATAGTTTTGACGATGGCGGCATGCAATTACCCGAAACCGTCATGACCGCTGTGGCAGGCTACTTTATGGCGGCTAATCCATCAACGACCGCTTATCCGTTTTTAACCACGGCGGCGATTAATGTCATTTCTCATTTCGCCAGTGATGAGATTAAAAATGCCTTTATGCCGCGTATGCTAACCGGTGAATTCACTGGCACCATGGCATTAACAGAACCACATGCAGGCTCGTCGCTTGCCGATATCAAAACCACTGCCGTGAAACAAGAAGACGGATCATACCGTATCAAAGGCAGCAAGATTTATATCTCAGCAGGCGATCACGAACTGTCTGACAATATCGTGCATTTGGTATTAGCCAAAGTGCCGGGTGGACCCGCTGGCGTCAAAGGTATTTCGTTATTTGCCGTACCCAAGTATCGTTTAAACGATGATTTATCAGTCGGCGAGCGTAATGACGTCCATTTAACTGGACTTATTCATAAACTTGGCTATCGCGGCGCAACTTCTACGGCGTTAAGTTTTGGTGATGCAGGCGATTGTCACGGCTATCTTATCGGTGAAGAGCATTTTGGCCTGCGCTATATGTTCAAAATGATGAACGAAGCGCGTATCGCAGTTGGCTTTGGTGCAGCGATGATTGGCTATCGCGGTTATCAGTATTCGCTCGATTATGCCAAAGACAGAACGCAGGGCAGAATCGCACCGAATAATAAGCCTGAAGATGCGGCAACGGCAATCATTCAGCATGGTGACGTTAAGCGCATGCTGCTGGCGCAAAAAGCCTATAGCGAGGGCGGTATTTCACTCTGTCTATATGGCTCAAATCTGATTGACCGTATCAATACCTGTGAAGATGCCACGTTAAAAAATGAATTGACAGAGTTGCTAGACCTGCTGACGCCAGTACTAAAAGCATGGCCGTCTGAATACGGTCCAAAAGCCAATGATTTAGGTATCCAAGTATTGGGCGGCGCAGGCTATACACGTGAATATCAGGCCGAGCAGTTTTGGCGTGATAACCGTCTCAATCCTATTCATGAAGGCACAAATGGCGTACAGGCATTAGATTTGTCATTTCGTAAGTTGTGGCAAAAAGGTGGTCTGGGTATTCAAATTATCAAGCGTGAAATCACCCAAGACTTAGAAAGCATTAGTACGCCAGAGAGCGCAAAACTGGCAGGTAAGTTGATGCCTTATATGGGTCATTTACATGAAGTGCTCGTGCATTTAAGCAAAATTCTACAAACGGAAAAAGCCATGACGCTGACGGGTAATGCGCAGGCCTTGATGAATATCTTTGCCTCCATCGTGGTCAGTTGGATTTGGATTCGCCAAGCCAGCAAAGCTGAGCAATTATTAAATAATACGGCCGACGTCGATAAGCAAAACTTCTATCATGGAAAAATCCAAGCAGCAAAATACTTTATTGATTGGGAATTGCCGTTAATCAAGCGCGATATTGAGCTATTAAATAATGACAATGCGGTCTGTACCGATATGCAAGTAGAATGGTTTTAATCAATTTTACATCGTGTTTGGTATGAATAATAAATACAACGTTAAAGGAATAAATAATGACAGCTGATAACAAACAGATCAATAAGCAGTGGCGCTTAAAAGCAAGACCTGTGGGCGCACCAGACGCTGATACGTGGGAATATACCGAGACAGAACTGCCGACTATCTCAGATGGTGAGCTGCTGATAAAAATTGAATATATTTCGATGGATCCTGCAATGCGTGGTTGGCTAAACGATGCAAAATCTTATATACCGCCCGTACAGATTGGCGAGGTAATGCGTGCAGGAACGGTGGGTAAAGTTATTGAAAGTAAGCATGAGAAGTTTGCTGTTGGCGATTATGTCGTAGGTCATAACGGCGTGCAGTCGTATGCAGTCAGCGATGGTACAGGTCTACATAAAGTCGATCCAAGCCTTGCGCCATTGTCTTATTACTTGGGCGTGCTCGGTATGCCGGGTATGACGGGCTATTTTGGCTTATTAAAAACCGGCGCACCAAAAGCTGGCGAGACTGTGGTTATTTCTGGCGCTGCGGGCGCGGTTGGTAGCTTAGTTGGGCAAATTGCCAAACTCAAAGGCTGCCGCGTTGTTGGTATCGCTGGTGGTAGTGAAAAATGTAAGTTCTTAGTCGATGAGCTAGGTTTTGATGCTGCTATAGATTATAAAAACGAAAATGTGAAAAAAGGCTTAAAGCAGGCCTGTCCAAACGGCGTCGATGTCTTTTTTGACAATGTCGGTGGCGATATTTTAAATGATGTGCTGACGCAAATTAATCTGCATGCCCGTATCGTAATTTGCGGTGCGATTAGCCAATATAACAACACCACAGAGGTCAAAGGGCCATCAAATTATCTGTCATTATTGGTCAATCGTGCACGTATGGAAGGCATCGTCGTCTTTGATAATATCAAAGAGTATCCGACGGCGATGAAAGATATTGCTGGCTGGATTGGGTCAGGCGACATTAAAGTAAAAGACCATATCGTTGAAGGCATCGAGACGTTCCCAGATACCCTGATGATGCTCTTTAAAGGTGAGAACTTCGGTAAACTGGTACTTAAGGTAGAGGGATAAATTATGACATTGAATACAAATGGAATTGCATCAGACGTCACTGGTAAACGTATTTTAATCACCGGCGGCGCGTCTGGTATCGGTGCGGCAAGTGCGTTATTGTTAGCCAGTCGCGATGCGAAAGTTGTCATTGGCGATTTGGCGGAAGAGATGGGCGCTACTGTTGCTCAGCAAGGGCAAGATGCTGGTAATAGCATTGTTTTTAAAAAGGTCGATGTGACTAACGGCGATGAAGTGCGAGCGCTATTTGCTTTTGCTATGGAAACGCTTGGCGGTCTTGATGTGGTGATAAATAATGCCGGTATCGACCATAAACCGGCACCGATGCATGAGCTAAGTGACGATGATTTTGACCGTAATATTGCGGTTAATCTAAAAGGCGTCTGGCATTGTATGCGCGCTGCGGTTGCATGTATGGCACCTAATGGCGGTGGTCATGTCATTAATGTGGCCTCGATTGCCGGTTTACGTTCAGCGCCACTGCTGACAGCTTATAGCGCTGCGAAACATGGCGTCATGGGGCTGACCAAATCTGCTGCTCATGAATATGCGCGCGTTAATATCCGCTTTAATGCCGTTTGCCCGAGCTTTATCGATACGCCGATGGTGCGTAATACCATGGCAAAAATGGACGAGCGCGCCCAGCAAGCCACCATAAAAGCCAGTCCAATGCGGCGATTGGGTGACGTTGATGAAGTGTCTGGCGCCATTGCGTGGCTGGCGAGCGATGAAAGTAGCTTTATGAATGGTCATGCCTTTACCCTTGATGGCGGCATGTTGGCTTAACATCAAAAGTATTTATTAAAATATTCAAAAATATAAGGAATAATGATGAAAGATTTATTTGATTTAACAGGTAAGATTGCTTTAGTGACAGGTGCGAGCCGCGGTATTGGTGAGTCTATCGCCCGTTTATTGGCATCTAGAGGCGCGCATGTGATTGTCTCTAGCCGTAAGATTGATGCTTGCCAAGCGGTCGCGGATAGCATTGTCGCTGATGGTCACAAAGCCAGCGCCTTTGCTTGTCATGTGGGCGATATGGATCAGATTGAGGCAGTTTTTGAGCATATCAAAAGCGAATTTGGTCAAATTGATATCTTGGTCAATAACGCCGCGGCAAACCCTTATTATGGGCATATCTTAGATACGGATCTAGCGGCTTTTGATAAGACCGTTGAAGTCAATATTCGCGGTTATTTCTTTATGTCGACGGCTGCCGGTAAGATGATGCGCGAGCAGGGCGGCGGTGTTATTTTAAATACGGCATCGGTCAATGGCTTGGTCGCAGGTGACAAGCAAGGTATCTACTCAATCACTAAAGCTGCGGTGATTAGCATGACCAAAGCCTTTGCCAAAGAATGTGGTCCATTAAACATTCGCGTTAATGCGTTATTGCCGGGTCTGACCGATACCAAGTTTGCCTCGGCCTTAACCACCAATGATAAAGTCTTAAAAATGGCGTTACATGCCATTCCGTTAGGGCGTGTGGCTAACCCTGACGAGATGGCTGGCACGGTATTGTACCTAGTCTCTGATGCCTCAAGTTATACCACGGGTGCGACCGTGGTCGTCGATGGCGGTATGCTTGCTTAGTTAGCAATGCATGTTTAAAAAACCGATATTTAAAAATAGAAAACCGCATGACTTTAATAGTGATGCGGTTTTTTTATACCGATGTTCTTATTAAGTTATTTTTATATTCTATATCAAGACTAAGTCAATAAAAAAGGCGCGGTACGACTCTCTTTTGACTTAGCCACCTCTTTAGGCGTGCCTTCTGCGATAATAAGCCCACCTTCATCGCCAGCACCGGGGCCCATATCGATAATCCAATCGCTGTTGCTAGCAACTTGCATATCGTGCTCAACCATAATCACCGTATTACCAGTTGCGACCAGCCCGTTTAACTGTGCCATCAGCAGCGCGACATCAGAAGGATGGAGGCCAGTCGTTGGTTCATCGAGCACATACAGCGTATCGCCGCGCTGGGTACGCTGCAGTTCGGTAGCAAGCTTGATACGCTGTGCTTCGCCACCAGATAACTCGGTCGCTGGTTGCCCAAGTCTTAGATAGCCAAGCCCAACTTTTAGCAAGGCATCTAAGGCGCGCATGATTGGGGCATTATCAATGAAAAATTCAGCCGCCGCTTCGACTGTTAAATCAAGCACTTCAGCGATGTTTTTACCTTGATAAGTAATTTCTAAGGTTTCATCATTGTAGCGCTGACCGTGGCACACTTGGCAAGGCGAGTAAACACTCGGCAGAAATAGCAGCTCAACGCTGACAAAACCGACGCCTTCGCAATTTGGGCAACGTCCTTTTTTTACGTTAAATGAAAAACGTCCGGCATCATAGTGCCTTGCTTTTGCTTCTTTGGTGGTGGCAAATAATTTGCGCACATGGTCAAACAGTCCAGTATAAGTGGCCAGATTTGAGCGCGGTGTGCGCCCGATGGCTTTTTGGTCAACGGTGACTAAGCGTTTTATATATTCCATACCACTGACTATCTCTCCACCTATTGGCGTTTCTTGTTCTTGCTCCAGTAAAGCCGCTTCATCGGTGGGCGCTTCAATCACAGTTTTTTGCCCAAGCGCATTGTAGACCAGTTCAACAAACGCTTGACTGACCAAACTCGATTTTCCCGAACCTGAAACGCCCGTTACTGTGGTTAATACCCCTAAAGGAAATGCCACATCTAGCCCTTGTAAATTATTACGCTCGATATTAGCAAGTTTTAGCCAATGAGTAGGTCGTCTTGGTTGCTCGGTTTTTAACTTTTGAGTTGCTGTGTCTTTACTAAAGAGATATTGTCCAGTATAGGAATCAGAGATATCACGCAAGCCTGCAACAGGGCCGCTATAGATGATTTCACCGCCATGACTGCCCGCTTTTGGTCCGACATTGACGATCCAATCGGCGTGGCGAATGACGCTGACATCATGCTCGACAATGAATAATGAATTACCCGCCGCTACCAGTTCATCTAGAGCACATAATAGCGCCTGAGTATCGGCAGGATGCAGGCCAGCGGACGGTTCATCGAGTACATAAACCACGCCAAATAGCTTAGAGCGAATTTGGGTGCCAAGTCTTAGGCGCTGTAGCTCACCGGGCGATAAGGTAGGCGTGGTGCGCTCAAGCGATAAGTAACCTAGCCCAAGTCTGGTTAACGCCTCTACACGCGATAAAACATCGCTAGCAATACGCTTGGCGACGATGGCTTTTTCACGATCGGGCATATCATCGCTGAGTTTTTTATTGGCAGCGTCGTGAAGTTTAAGCGCCAGTTCAGTCAAGGTTAATTGTGACAATTCACCAATATCAAGCCCTGCAAATTTAACCGACAGCGATTCTTGCTTTAACTTTTTGCCATGGCAGCTTGGGCATTCTGAAATTTGCATGAACTGCGCCACGCGTTTTTTGGTACGTGAACTTTGGGTCGTAGCAAAAGAATGTAAGACGAAATTTTTTGCGCTGGCATAGGTGCCTTTATAATTGGGTTTTTCGCCTTTTTTAATCGCCTCGCGTACTTGCTCGAGATTGTACTCTGGGTAAACGGGCACTTCTGGGGTCTCATCGGTAAATAAAATCCAATCGCGGGTTTCCTTGGACAAGGTATCCCAAGGTTTGTCGATATCGTAGCCCAGTGTGGTCAATATCCGGCTCAGATTTTGCCCTTGCCATGCTGGTGGCCAAGCAGCAATGGCGCGTTCTCGAATGGTTTTTGTCTTGTCAGGCACAAGCAAATCTTCTGTGACCTCAAACACGCGACCAATACCTGAGCAAGTAGGACAAGCACCTTCTGGCGTATTTGGCGAAAAGGCATCGGCATATAGCATGTCTTGCCCAACAGGGTATTCACCCGCTCGCGAGTACAGCATGCGCAGACCATTTGAAATCGTCGTCACGCTACCAACCGATGAACGTACCGACGGCGTACCGCGCTGCTGTTGCAGGGCGACGGCGGGCGGTAAGCCTTCTATCGAATCGACATCAGGCTCGCCAACTTGGTCAATCAAGCGCCGCGCATAAGGCGATACCGAATCAAGGTAGCGGCGTTGCGACTCAGCAAACAAGGTGCCAAATGCCAGTGACGACTTGCCTGAGCCTGATATGCCGGTAAAAACAACCAACGCATTACGCGGTAAATCTACATTGACATTTTTGAGATTATGCACCCGTGCGCCCCTGACTTGAATGCTTTCATCAGCGGCAAGGTTGTGTTTTTTGGGAGAAGTGTTAGATTTTTTATGATTAGATTTCTTATGATTGTTCGTCATACAACGCTATTCCTTTGACTAAAATCGGCTCGTTAACGCTTTGGTTTAACAATACCGTGTCTGTTTAATACGGTGTTCGTTTAATATCGTATCTGCTTAACGTCATCCTACCACCTTAAAATAAAGTCACTGCGTAGGCTTACGCTTTATAGACAGAGGGTCGACACAGCAACGCCAAACGATAACATTGATAAGGTTTACCCGATAAATTGCGGATTATAGAGGTTAAGAAATATGGCGTTTTGACCTCTATTAAGCGGGCAAGTAGCGCGTTAACTGGGAATGCTTTATCATTAACCTTATCTATCAATCATTTATAAAAGTGTTTTATGATTTTTATCAGCAATACCATTAGCCTGAATGACAGCGAAGTAGACATTAGCGCTATACGTGCGCAAGGGGCAGGCGGGCAAAACGTCAATAAAGTCTCTTCTGCGATTCATCTGCGTTTTGATATTCCCGCGTCAAGCTTAAGCGATGTGATCAAGCAGCGCTTATTGGACAGTAAAGACAGCCGAATGACCAAAGAAGGCGTACTTATTATTAAGGCGCAGCAGTTTCGTACCCAAGAACGTAATCGAATTGATGCGCTTGAGCGGCTGCAAAGCTTTATTATTCAAGTTACTCATGTCAATAAAACTCGCAGGCCGACCAAACCGAGTAGAAATGCCAAACGTAAACGCGTTGATGAAAAAACCCAGCGCGGCAAAACCAAAGCGTTACGCGGTAAAGTAGATTATTAAATAAACGGCTTACTTTTTAAATAAACCAAACAGCAAAATGCCAGCACATTTAAGTGGCTGGCATTTTTTATAGGCTTATTTATTATCAAGTTTTTAGCTATCCAAGCCTTCTAATTAACCAAGTCTTCTGCTTAATTCGGGAAAGCGCTTTATCATAAATAACATCAACAGCAGCGACACACCAGCGATAGCGGCGCCAACATAGCCGACGCTTGATATGGAAATATGCGTCACTGCATAACCACCGAATAGCGCACCGGCACCAATCCCTAAGTTAATAATCCCTGAGAACATCGACATCAGCATGTCTTGGGCAGTGACATCAACCATAATGACTTTGGCTTGCATAGAGATAATCAGCAGCATCAGCGCCGCGCCCCACAGTAACGCAATGAAACTCAGCGCCCAGATAGAGGTCACGGCAAACAATAGCACCAGCATAGATATCAGCATTAATATGATCGATATCAGCATCAATCTGGTATTAAAACGATCACCCCAGCGACTGAATATCACACTGCCGGCAATCCCTGCCACCCCAAATAATAGCAAGACAACCGTCGCGGCGTTTTCACTAATAGCGCCAACCTGTCGCATAAAGGGTTCGATATAAGAATAAGCGGTATAGTGCGCGGTAAAGACCAGTAAAATGAGTAGATACAAACAGACCAATAAGGGGTTTTTGAGCAATTCTGGAATTTTTCTAAACGAGCCTTCAAACATACTTGGTAGCGTTGGCAATAGCCTTGCTTGTAGGATAAAGACGATAAAAGCAATCACGCCAATACCGCCAAAGGTCGCCCGCCAACCAAACCATTGACCGACTAAGCGCCCTAGTGGCACGCCTAGCACCATCGCCAATGAAGTACCGGTCGCAAGTACACTAAGTGCCAGTGCTTTTTTGCCTTCTGGTGCTACGCGTATCGCAATCGCTGCGGTGATGGACCAAAATATCGCGTGTGATAGCGCAATACCAACACGGCTAATCAGCAATACATCAAAGCTCCAAGCAAATACGGACAATACATGACTGGCAATAAAAACCACAAACAAGCCCAAAAGTAAGCTTTTACGCTCAAATCGGCTGGTGAGCAGCATCAATGGCAATGACATGGCCGCGACAATCCACGCATACAGTGTCAACATCCAGCCAGTTTCTGCTGTAGTGATGGAAAAATCTTGAGCAATGTCACTTAATAGGGCAACGGGGACAAATTCGGTGGTATTCATAATAAAGGCGCTGACGCCCATTAAAAATACTTGGAAATACTGAGTGCGGCGAGTATTTGCGCTCACCTCAAGGGTCGGTTTCATAAAGTTCAACACAAATAAAGAAGGCGCTAATACAGCAAAGTGACTTAACAATCACTCATTAGCTTAATAATATGGCAAAGATACGTCGTAGTAACGCAAAGAAGGAGAGCAAGATACCAAGTCACGGGCAGCAGTTAAAGTAATTTTTTGATAATTAGCAAGAATCTTGGCAGGATTGTTCAGGTTAGGGCGTGTTGAACATTGGATATAAATTTCTGGCAAAAAAAATAGCGAACGGTTAATCTTTAAGTTCTCACACAAA